>NZ_LFJT01000085.1:0-20561 GCF_001682645.1 Delftia sp. JD2 | reverse complement strand
GCCGCTGGCGCGCCGCGTGGTGGTGTTCGGCATCAGCCAGCTGCCGCTGAGCCTGCTGGAATTCCTGGCCGCCATCGCCCGCCACAGCCAGGTGCTGCTGGCCGTGCCCAATCCCTGTCGCTTCCATTGGGCCGACGCCATCGACGGGCGCGAGCTGCTGCGCATGGCGCGGCGCCGCCAGCCGCTGCGCGGCGGGCGCGATCTGGCGCAGCTGCCGCTGGAGGCCATGCACGCCCACGCCCATCCGCTGCTGGCCGCCTGGGGCCGGCAAAGCCGCGACTATGTGCGCCAGCTCGACGCATTCGACACCACGGGTGCTGCCGCGCAGCTGCAGATGCCGCGCGTGGACCTGTTCGACGAAACCGATGCCGAGGACCTGCGCACCGCGCCGCTGCTGGCCCAGGTGCAGCAGCGCATCCGCGACCTGGTGCCGCTGGCCGAGCACCCGCCGCTGGAGGTGGCGCGGGCCGACCGTTCCATCGTCTTTCACAGCGCCCACAGCGTGGTGCGCGAGCTGGAGGTGCTGCACGACCAGCTGCTGCAGATGCTGGCCCGGCCAACGGATCCTGCCCAGCCAGGGCAAGCGCCGCTGGCCCCGCGTGACGTGGTGGTCATGCTGCCGTCCATAGAGACGGCCGCGCCCTCGATACGTGCGGTCTTCGGCCAGTACGGACGGCATGACCCGCGCCATATTCCCTTCGACATCGCCGACCTGGGTGCGCGCGCCAGCAGCCCGCTGGCCGTGGCCCTGCAATGGCTGCTGCGCCTGCCCCAGCAGCGCTGCCGGCTCAGCGAGCTGTGCGATCTGCTGGACGTCCCAGCGATTGCCGCGCGCATGGGGCTGGCGGCCGACGACCTGCCCCAGCTCACGCGCTGGATGGCCGGGGCCGGCATCCGCTGGGGACTCAATGCGCCGCAGCGCGGCGCCCTGGGCCTGCAGGCTTGCGGCGAGCACAACAGCGCCTGGTTCGGCCTGCAGCGCATGCTGCTGGGCTATGCCGGCGGCGTGGCGCAGGACGGCCAGGCCTTTGGCGGCATCGAGCCCTATGACGAAGTGGGCGGCCTGTCGGCCGAGCTGGCCGGCGTGCTGGCCGCGCTGCTGGAGCGCATGCTGGCCTGGTGGCGCGAGGCCGGGCGGCCCGCCACGCCCGAGGTCTGGGCGCAGCGCTTTCGCGCACTGCTGCAGGACTTCTTCAAGGCGCAGGACGATGAGGACGAGGCCATGCTGGCCGCGCTGGATGCCGCCCTCACGGACTGGCAGCGCGCCTGCGAGCAGGCCGGCTATGCGGACGCCGTGGAACTGGGCGTGGCCCAGGAGGCCTGGATGCAGGCGCTGGAGCAGCCCTCGCTGTCGCAGCGCTTTCGCGCCGGTGGCGTGACCTTTTGCACGCTGATGCCCATGCGGGCCATTCCCTTCGAGGTGGTCTGCCTGCTGGGCATGAACGATGGCGACTATCCGCGCCGCGCCATGCGCAGCGACTTCGACCTGATGGCGCTGCCCGGCCAGCAGCGCCCCGGCGACCGCGCGCGCCGCGACGATGACCGCCAGCTCATGCTCGAAGCCCTGCTGTCCGCACGCCGCGCGCTCTACATCAGCTGGACCGGCCACCATGTGCGCGACAACAGCGAGCAGCCGCCCTCGGTCCTGGTCTCCCAGTTGCGCGACTACCTGGAGACGGGCTGGCGCGGCGAAGGCGGCCAGCCGCTGCTGGCGCAGCGCACGCAGCAGCACCCGCTGCAGCCCTTCAGCCGCCGCTATTTCGAAGAAGGCTCGCCCTGGACCACCTATGCGCGCGAATGGCGGGCCGCGCATGCGCAGTCGGACGGCACGGACGCGTTGCCTGCGCTGCCCGCGCAGCCGCGCCCGCCCTTTGTCCCCGACGCCTCGGCACCGCTGACGCTGGCCCGGCTCACCGATTTCCTGCGCCACCCGGCGCGCGCCTACCTGCGCCAGCGCCTGCAGGTGCGCTTCGAGCAGGAGGACAACCCCGTGGTGGACGAGGAGCTGTTCCAGCTCGACGGCCTGACCGAATACCTTCTGGTGCAGCAGTTGCAGCAGCAGGTGGCGGCCGGCCTGGACGAGCCCGGGCAGGCGCCCCAGGCCATGGAAGACAGCGTGCGTGCGGCCGTGGCGCGCCTCACGCGCTCGGGGCGGCTGCCGCTGGCGGGGCTGGGCGAGCGCGGCGCGCGGGCGCTGCAGTCCTCGGTCACGCCTTCGCTGCGGGCCTGGCGCCAGCAACTGGATCGGTATGCCCATCCCGCGCCGCGCAGGCGGCTGCTGATCGAGGACGATGGCCTGGTGTTCGACGACTGGATCGACGGGCTGCGCCAGTCCTGCGAAACCGAAGAGTCCCCCGATGCGGACGACGCACAGTGCTGGCTGCTGCTGGACCCGCGCAACCTGCTCAATGCCAAGGGCAGGCCCCATGCCGACAAGCTCATGCCGGTCTACCTGCGCAGCCTGGCGCTGGCCGCCAGCGGCTCGCAGGCCGAGTTGCGCGTGGTGGCGCGCGACGGCCTGGTGCAGGTCCTGCCCATGGACCCCTCCGACGCGCTGGCACGGCTGCGTGAATTGATGGCCCTGTGGCGCGAAGGCCAGAACGGCCCGCTGCCCCTGCCGCTGCGCAGCGGCCTGGCCATGGCCGAAGGCTTTCCCGCTGCGGCACAGCAGGCCTATGAGGGTGGTCATCTGGTCGGCGGCGAGGGCGAGGACCCGTCCTGGGCCCGCTGCTACCCTGACTTCGAACGCCTGAGCGCCGATGGCCGTTTCGAGGCCCTGGCCCATGCCGCCCACGCGCCGCTGCTCGACTGGGTGGCCGCGCAGGTGCAGGTCCTGCCGTACCAGGGGGAGGCGCAATGAGTGCGAGCGAAATGATCGGCGCCGCGTCTGGCGATGTGGACGGCGACGTGACCGGCCATGTGCTCGACGCACAGCGCTTCCCGCTGTGGGGCAGCCGCCTGATCGAGGCCAGCGCCGGCACCGGCAAGACCTGGACCATCGCCGCGCTCTACCTGCGACTGGTGCTGGGGCATGGCGAGGGCAGCCTGGACGGCATCAGCAGCACGGCCTTCGAGCGCCCGCTGATGCCACCCGACATCCTCGTCATGACCTTCACGCGCGCGGCCACGCGCGAGCTGTCCGACCGCATACGCAAGCGCCTGATCGAGGCCGTGCAGTGCTTTCGCGGCGAGGCCGAGCCCGCGCCCCACGACGCCTTCCTGCACGCGCTGCGCGAGGCCTACCCCGAAGGCGCGGCCCGTGAACGCGCGGCCTGGCGCCTGGCCATGGCGGCCGAATGCATGGACGACGCGGCCATCCACACCATCGACGCCTGGTGCCAGCGCATGCTGCGCGAGCATGCCTTCGACAGCGGCAACCTCTTCGACGAAACGCTGGAGCCCGACGAAAGCCAGCGCCAGACCGAGGCCGCGCAGGACTACTGGCGCCAGCAGTGCTACCCGCTGTCCGACGAGCTGCTGGACGAGGTCCTGAAGATCTGGCCCCACGTCGGCGCCCTGGTCGATGACATGCGCGCCCTGCTGCGCGAGACCCCCGTGCCCGGCGCGGGCGAGGGCAGCCTGGCTGACTGCCTGCAGCGCGCCATGGAGCAGCGCCGCAGCCGCCTGCTGGCCCTGGCGGCCGGCTGGGACGACAAGGCACAGCGCCTGCAGCTGTGGCTGGATGGACAGCTCGACGGCCATGGCGCGCTGTGGGACAAGCGCAAGCTGCAGCCCGCGCGCTACACCGGCTGGCTGGCCGCGCTGGCCGACTGGTCGCGCGCGCCGCTGGACGGCCCGCTGGCGCTGACCGAGGCCGCGCGCCACCGCCTCAGCTCCGAGGGCCTGGCCGAGGCCTTCAAGGGATCGGCCGGCGATGTGCTCATGCCGCTGGAGCTGGCCGAGCTGCAGGCGCTGCTGGTGCAGCTGGAGCAACTGCCGCCCGTCAGCGTGGCCGTGCGCCTGCATGCGGCCGCGCGCGTGGCGCAGCGGCTGGCCCACCTCAAGCGCCAGGCCGGCAGCTTCGGCTTTGCCGACATGCTGCAGCGCCTGGACACGGCCCTGGCCGGCGACAACGGCGCCGTGCTGCGCGAGCGCATCCTGGCCCAGTACCCGGTGGCGTTGATCGATGAATTCCAGGACACCTCGCCGCTGCAGTACCGCCTGTTCGACCAGATCTACCGCACGGCGGCCAACGACCCGCACAGCGCCCTGCTGCTGATCGGCGACCCCAAGCAGTCCATCTACGGCTTTCGCGGCGCCGACATCCACAGCTACCTGCAGGCGCGCCGTGCCACCGAGGGCCGCCACTACGTGCTGGGCACCAACTACCGCTCTACCCAGGCGCTGGTGGGCGCCGTCAACCATTGGTTCGCGCAGGCCGAGCAGCGGCCGGGTGAGGGCGCCTTCATGTTCCGGCGCGGCAGCCACAACCCGCTGCCGTTCGAGCCCGTGGCCGCCCAGGGCCGGCGCGAGCTGCTGCACACGCGCGACGGCGCCATGCCCGCCCTCACCGTGGCCTGGAGTGCGGGCCGCGACGAGGACACCGGCATCCCCCTGCCTTTGTCTGCCGACGAGGTGCGGCGCCGCTTTGCGGCCTATTGCGCCGAGCAGATCGTGCAGTGGCTGGCCGACCCGCAGGCCGGCTTTGTGCAGCCCGATGGCCGCCTTGTGCGCCTGCGGCCTGCCGACATCGCCGTGCTGGTGCGCACGGGCCGAGAGGCGGCCGCCGTGCGCCGAGAGCTGCAGGCGCGCGCCGTGGCCTCGGTCTACCTGTCGGACCAGGATTCGGTGTTCGCCAGCGACGAGGCCCATGACCTGCTGTACTGGCTGCGCGCCGTCGCCGCGCCGCTGGATGCCCAGGCCGTGCGCGCGGGCCTGGCCACGCGGCTCATCGGCTTGTCGCTGGACGAGCTGGCCTGGCTGGCCGCCGACGAGGAAGCCTTTGACGTGCGCAGCGAGCAGCTGCGCGAACTGCACAGCATCTGGCTGCGCCTGGGCGTGCTGGCCATGCTGCGCCAGACCCTGTACCGGCTGGACCTGCCCGTGCGCTGGCTGCAGGACCCGGCCATGGGCGGCGAGCGGCGCCTGACCAACTACCTGCACCTGGCCGAGCTGCTGCAGACCGCCAGCGCCCAGCTGGAGGGCGAGCAGGCCCTGATCCGCTGGCTGGCCACCCAGATCGAGACGCCTGGCAGCGGCAGCGAAGAGCAGGTGGTGCGCCTGGAAAGCGATGCCGACCTGGTCAAGCTCGTCACCGTGCACAAGAGCAAGGGCCTGGAGTACCCGCTGGTCTGCCTGCCGTTTGCGGGCAGCTTCCGCCCCATGGAACGGGCCAGAACGCCGTTCCTGACCCTGTCCGCGCAGGACGAGTCGCAAGACGATGCGGCTCCGGCCCGCCGATTGCTGCTGGACTTCAGCGACGAGGAGCTTGCCCAGGCCGACCGCGAGCGGCTGCGCGAGGACCTGCGCCTGTTCTATGTGGCGCTTACCCGCCCGCGCCATGCGCTGTGGCTGGGCCTGGCCCCGCTCAAGCGCGGCAACGGCAAGGCCTGCGTGAACGAGCAGGGCGCAGCCGGCTACCTGCTGGGCGGCACCGAGCCGCGCTCGGCCCAGGGCTGGCGCGACGGCCTGCAGCAGCTGTGCGGCGAAGACCCGCACATGGCCTGGCGCGACCTGGATGCCGGGCCACTGCAGCGCACGCGCTGGCAGCCCCCGGCCGGCGCCACCCCGCTGCACGATGCCCCGGCCTACGACGCGCGCTTCGACACCCGCTGGGGCATCGGCAGCTTCTCGGCTCTGGTGCGCGCCATGGCCGCGCCCAGCCTGCCCGTGCTGCCCGTGGCCGTGCAGCGCCCGGCCGAGGATGAGCAGGCGCTGGAGCCGCCGCCATCGCCGGAACTGGCGGACATCGCCGTCCTGGCGGGCCTGCAGCCCCTGCAGAATGGGCCGGCCGGTGGGCCTGCGGTCTGGCACCGCTTTCTGCGCGGCCCCGTGGTCGGCAACTTCGTGCACGACCAGCTTGAATGGCTGGGCGGCGAAGACTTTGCCCTGCCCGTGGACGGCCAGGGTGCGCTCGCTGATCGCCTGGTGCGCCGCTGCGAGCGCGCAGGCCGTGGCGAGCAGGCGCGCGACCTGCTGGCCTGGCTCACGGCCGTGGTCCACCAGCCGCTGGCGCCGCTCGATGTCACGCTGGCCACGCTGGGCCCGCAACTGTCCGAGATGGAGTTCTGGCTGCCCGCGCGCCAGCTGCCGGCCGAGCGCATCGACCAGCTGTGCCGGCGCTTCATCCTGCCGGGGCAGGAGCGGCCCGCGCTGCCCCAGCGCTCGCTGCACGGCATGCTCATGGGCTTTGCCGACCTGGTGTTCTGCCACGAGGGCCGCTACTGGGTGCTTGACTACAAGAGCAACCACCTGGGCCCGGACGGCGCCGCCTACGGCCAGGAGGCCCTGGCCCGCGCCATGCTTCACCACCGCTACGACGTGCAGGCCGCGCTCTACCTGCTGGCCCTGCACCGGCTGCTGCGCAGCCGCCTGGGCACGGCATACGAGCCGCAGCGCCAGCTGGGCGGCGCGCTGTACTACTTTCTGCGCGGCATCGATGGCCCGGCCGGTGGCATGCATGCCATGGCGCCCGAGCTGCCCCTGCTCGATGCGCTCGATGAACTGCTCGGCCCCGGCCGCGCCGATATGCAGGAGCCGCCATGAGCCCGCGCCCCCGTTCGCGGACCGTCGATACGGCCACGCTGGACCTGTTCGACGAACGGCCGGGCGGCGAACCGCCGGGCGACGACTCGCCGGGCGACGCATCGCTGGGCGGCAAACCGCCGGGCGCCGTGCCGCCAGACACCAATGAAGTGCTGGCCCTGCTGCGCCGCTGGGCCGATGCCGGCCTGCTGCGGCGCCTGGATGCGGCGCTGGCCTCATTCGTCGCCGGGCAGGATGCGCAGGCCGGGCCCGCCTTGCTGGTGGCCGCCGCACTGCTGGCGCAGATGGAGGGGCGCGGCCACAGCTGCCTGCCCCTGGCACCGCTGGCCGGCAACCCCAACGACGTGCTGGCCTGGCCCGCCGAGGCGCTGCCCGCGCAGCAGGCCCTGTGGCAGATGCTGCCCGCGCGCCTGTCCGGCTGGGTGGCGGCGCTGGGTGCCAGCCCCGTGGTGCGTGTGATCGGCGACGCGGGCCAGGATGGCGGCGAGGACCTTGGCCAGCCCCTGGTGCTGGCCGGTGCCGACGGACCCGCGCCGCTGCTGTACCTGCGCCGCTACTGGGACTACGAGCGCGCCGTGGCCACCCATGTCATCCAGCGCACGGCGGCGCAGGCCGTGGCCGGCCAGCCGCTGGACGAAGCCCTGGCCCGCCACTGGCTGGACCGCCTGTTCCCGCCTGCGGCGGAAGGCGGCCCCGTGGACTGGCAGAAGCTGGCCTGCGCGCTGGCGCTGCGCGGCCGGCTGTCGGTGATCACGGGCGGCCCCGGCACCGGCAAGACCTATACCGCCGCGCGGTTGCTGGCCCTGCTGTTTGCCACGGCGCCAGACGCCGGCCAGTTGCGCGTGGCCCTGGCCGCGCCCACGGGCAAGGCGGCTGCGCGCCTGAAGCAATCGATTGACGGGGCCTTGCTGCAATTGCAGGGCAGCATGGGCGGCGAGATCGACCTGGCGGGCCTGGTGCAGCGCATGGGCGCGGCGCGCACCCTGCACTCCATGCTGGGTGCGCGGCCCGATACGCGGCACTGGGGATTCCATGCGGGGCGGCAACTGGACGTGGACGTGCTCATCGTCGATGAGGCCTCCATGGTCCACCTGGAGATGATGGCGGCGCTGCTGGAGGCACTGCCGGCCGGCGCCCGCCTGGTGCTGCTGGGCGACAAGGATCAGCTGGCATCGGTGGAGGCGGGCGCCGTGCTGGGCGACCTGTGCCGCGATGCCCAGGCCGGACGCTACCTGCCGGACACGCTGGACTATGCGCTGCGCGTGGCCGGCCAGGCGGTGCCGCCGCAGTTCGCGGCGCCGGCAGGCGACCGGCCGCCGGCTCTTGCGCAGCACACCGTCATGCTGCGCGAAAGCCGGCGCTTCGGTGGTCCCATCGGCCAGTTGGCGCGCGCCGTGAATGCCGGCCACGCCGCGCAGGCCCAGGCCTTGCTCGATGCCGGCACGCAAGGCGGTACGCACTCCGAACTCTGGGAGCGCCAGGGCGGCGGCGTGCAGGCCGTGACCGAACTGGCCGTGCGCGGGCGTGGCGGCCTGGCCAGCTATGCGCTGTATGCCAGGGCGCTTCAAAACAGGCCGGCTGCGGACGGCGGCTACGAGGCCGCACACCGGGCCTGGGTGGTCGATGTGCTGCAGGCCTTCGAGCGCTTCCGGCTGCTGTGCGCCGTGCGCGAGGGGGACTGGGGCGTGTCCGGCCTCAACCGGGCGGTGGAGCAGGCCCTGGAAGCGCAGGGCGCGATCCGCCGCAGCGGCGAATGGTATGCGGGCCGGCCCGTCATGGTCACGCGCAACGATGCGCAGCTGGGCGTGTTCAACGGCGACATCGGCATTGCGCTGCCGGGTGGGTCGCAGGGCGGGTCACAGGGGGGGCCGCAGGGTGGGCCCGGGCAGCCGCTGCGCGTGTACTTCCTGCAGGGTGACGAGCTGCGCTCGGTCGGTGTCAGCCGCCTGGCCCATGTGGAGACCGCCTTCGCCATGACGGTGCACAAGAGCCAGGGCTCGGAGTTCGAGCACACGGCCCTGGTGCTGCCCTCGCGCGGCGGCAGCGTGCTGGGGCGCGAGCTGGTCTACACCGGCATCACGCGCGCCCGCCAGGCCTTCTCGCTGTTCTCCGAGGTGCCGGGCCTGCTGGCCTCGGCCGTTGGCAGCCCCACGCAGCGCGCCAGCGGGCTGCTGCGCTGGCTGCAGGACTGAGGCGGGCAGGGCGGCGGCTCAGGCCGGGGTCTTGTCGCTGGCGTAGCGGGACATCATCAGCGCCGTATTGGTCTTGCGGTCGGCATTGACCTGCTGCACCGTGGGCCGCTCGGCCATGCGCGCCAGGTACTCGCGCACGGGCAGGTCGGCCAGCACGTCGCGCCCGCCGACGATCTTGCTGGCCGCGCTGACCAGGGGCAGGTGGACGATGGCGCAGCAGTCGGCCAGCGTGAAGCTGTCGCCCGCCACGAAGGGTGAGAAACGCGCGAGTTTGGCGAAGGCCGCCACGTTCTTGTCGAGCTGGGCCAGCGTGCGCTCCCGGGTGGAGTCGCTGACCTGGCCGCCGAAGAAGGCCTGCGGGTAGAGGATGCGCGCCACCAGCTCCAAGTGCAGGTCCAGGTACACGCACAGCTCGCGCACCTTGGCGGCCTCGAAGGCGTCGGCCGGCAGCAGGGCCGGCGAGGGCGACAGCGTCTCCACGTACTCGACCATGGCGGCCGACTCGCACAGGCCACGGCCGTCGTCGATGCGCAGGTACGGCACCTTGCCCAGCGGCGACAGTGCCATGTCGGTCTCGCCCAGCCAGTCCAGTTCCTCGTTGAAGGGCAGCTGCTTTTCCAGCAGGGCCAGCTTGACCTTGTTGTAGTAGTTGCTGGCCGCGAATCCGCACAGGGTGAGCATGGGTGTCTCCTTGGGTTGTTTGTGGTGAAGGCGAGGGTGCGCGCCTGTGATGGTAGGGGCGGGCAGGGCATGGCGCGGTCCCGGAGATGACGACTGGGGCAGACCCCTAGAATGGCGCCATGCCGCTTCGCCTGCCCTCCACCTTGGCTGCCTGCGCCCGCTGGGTGCTGGGGCTGTGGCTGTGCGTGGCGCTGGCATCGGCGTTTGCGCCGCTGGCGCGCGCCTCGGGCTGGGAGCGCCTGTGCTCGGCCGCTGGCGAATCGGTCTGGGTGCCATCGCCGGCCGGTCAGGACAATGCCCTTGCCGGCAGCCACGGCATCGACTGCCCGCTGTGCCTGCCCCCGCTGGCGCCGCCGCCCGCCCGGTGCAGTGCGGCCCCGGCACCGCTGATGGCAGATGCGCCGCCACGGGCGCACCCGGCCTCCGTCCACAGCGTGGCCATGCCGGCCTTGCCGCAGGCCCGCGCCCCGCCCCGGTGACTCCCCATTTCAATCCCTGCCTCTTTCGCTTGGCTTTTGTTTTTGCAAGGCACACAGACCGTGCTGCAACGTATTGAATTTTCTGGAGAAACCGTGATGACACTGCGTCAATGGACCACCCCTTTCCTGATCGCCGCCTCCCTGTCCATGGGCCTGGCCCATGCCCATGCCGATGCCGCCCACGTCAAGGCCGACGCCGCCTGGGCGCGTGCCAGCGTGCCGGGCCAGCAGGCCACGGGCGCCTTCATGCGCCTGACGGCGGAGGAGCCGCTGCGCCTGGTGGGCGTGGAGTCGCCCGCCGCCGGCGTGGCCGAGGTGCATGAAATGAAGATGGAAGGCGATGTGATGCGCATGCGCGCCATCGACGGCCTGGACCTGCCCAAGGGCGTGGCCGTGGACCTGAAGCCCGGCGGCTACCACGTCATGCTGCAGCAGCTCAAGAGCCCGCTGCTCAAGGACAGCCAGGTGCCCATCACCCTGGTGTTCAAGGATGCCAAGGGCGAAACCTCGCGCCTGAGCCTGCAGGTCCCCGTGCGCGCCATGGCGCCCGGCGCGGCGGCTGCCCCGGCAGCGGGCCACGGCGGCGGCCACGCAGGCCATTCGCACTGAGCCAGCGCCATTGCACCGGGTTTGTGCGCAGCCGCATGCGCATGACTTGCCGTGGACTTGGCGTGTGCCTGGGTTAAGCTGGGAGCATGGCCGGCATCCTTCGCCGGCATGCTCTTCCAACCCAGTCCTAGCGAGTGCTGCCATGAGTGACGCGTCCTCCTTCGGTTTCGGCAAGTTCATCCCCGGTTTCGACTTCCTGCAGGGCCTGGCCCAGAGCGCGGGATCGGCCACGGCCCGGCCCCTGGGGCGCCTGCCCGAATGGGTGGCGCCCACGGTGAGCATCGAGGAGGTGGACAAGCGCATCACCGAACTCAAGGCCGTGCAGTTCTGGCTGGACCAAAATGGCAAGGCGCTGGCCGCCACCATCCAGGCCCTGGAAGTGCAGCGCATGACGCTGTCCACCCTGCAGGGCATGAACGTCAGCATGGGCGAGCTGGCGCAGGCCTTCCAGTTCCCCGCCGCTGCAGCCGCCACCGCTGCTGCAGCCACTGCGGGCAAGGGCGCCGCCAGCGCGGGGCAGTCCGACCACTCGGACTGGCCCATGTCCTCCGCCGGCAAGGCCGGCAAGCAGGAAAAGCCGCAGGCCGCGCCCGTGCAGCCCCCTGCCGAGCCGCCTGCAGCTGCTGCGGCCGCTGCATCCGCGGATGCCGGCAGCAAGGCCTCCGGCCCCGAGGCTTCTGCGCCCAAGGACGAGCCGGCCCAGGCCGCCGCCATGGGCCAGGCCATGCAATGGTGGGGCGCACTGACCCAGCAATTCCAGCAGATCGCCGCCAAGGCCATGGCCGAGCCCATGGCCCCCGAGGCCGTGGCTGCCGCACAGCGCGCCACCGGCATGGCCGGCGACATCGCCAAGGCCGCCATGGACCGCATGACGGCCCAGGCTGGCGCCTTCGCCGCGCAGGCAGGCAAGGCGGCTGCACCGGCGGCCAAGGCCCCGGCCGGAGCCGCCAAGGCGCCTGCGAAAGCGCCAGCCAAAGCCCCACCGAAAGCGCCAGCCAAGGCAGCGGCCAGGAAGACGGCGGCAAAGACCACCGCAAAGACAACAGCCAAGGCACCGGCCGCAGGCAAGGCGCCGGCCAAGAGCCGGCCACCGCGCTGAGCGGGACGGCGGCACCCATGGATGGTCTAGAGCCCTCCGCAAGCCGGGCGCTGGCAGGGCTAGAAAGAAGGTTGGAATGTCGTTGTTTCCTGTAGGCCATGCCAGCCATTCCGACTGGCGCGCCGCGGCCGATGCGGTGCTGCTGCAACTGCGCTCGCAGATGGCCGATCCGGGCCACGCGCAGCGCCCCCGACTGGGCCTGGTGTACCTGTCCCACGCGCATGCCGCCCATGCAAGACCGTTGCTGCAGCATCTGGCCAGGGCCTTGCCCCATGTGGCGGACTGGGCTGGCTGCTCGGCCGGTGGCGTGCTGGCCATGTCCCATGAATACCTGTCCGGTTCCGCGCTCGCGGTGATGCTGCTCGATGTGCCGGCGGCGCACTACCGCCTGTATTCGGGCCTGGCGCCGTTGCATGCGCCGGGCGGCGAGGCCGGGTTCACGGCCCATTCGGCCCTGGTCCATGCCGGAGGCGGCCAGCCCGAGCTGGCCGAGTTGCTGTACGAGCTGTCCGAGCGCACCGAGTCCGGCCTGCTGTTCGGCGGCGTGGGCGATGACGGGGACGATGGCGTGGAGGGCGTGCAGATCGCCTGCCGCACCGAGGACCTGCATGCGCAGCATGCGGATGCGCGCGGCATTTTCAGCGGAGGCTTCTCGGGCGTGGCCTTCGGTGCGGGCGTGCCCTGCATCACGGGCATGGCCCAGGGCTGCGTGCCGCTGGGCGAGGGCCTGGAGATCACCGAGGCGCGCGGCGCCCTGGTCACCGGGCTCAATGGCGATCCGGCCTTGCAGCGCCTGCTGCAACTGCTGGGCGTGGAGCTGGAAGGCAGCGACTGGCAGCCCGCGCTGACCACGGTGCGCAGCACGCTGGCGGCCATTGCGCCGCCGGGCCGGGGCATGGCCCACGGCGTGCTCACCGAAGAGGCCCAGGTACTGACCCTGGTCGGGCTGGACCCGCTGCGCCAGGGCGTGGCCCTGTCATCGGCCGTGGAGGCCGGGCATTCGGTGATCTTCTGCCGCCGCCAGGCCCAGGTCGCGCGCCAGGAACTGCTGCAACTGGGCGCTGCGCTGCGCGATGCGGCGGAGCCGGAGGAGGCGGCGCCCGAAGGCGAGGCACAGCCCCGCATCCGTGGCGCCATCTACATCAGTTGCCGGGGCCGCGGCGGCGGCCTGTTCGGCGGCCCCGATGCCGAACTGCGCACCCTGCGCCACGCACTGGGCGATGTGCCATTGATCGGCTTCGTCGCCGAAGCCGAGATCATGGACGCCCGCCTGCACCGCTTCGCCGGGGTGTTGACGGTGTTCACTGCCTAGGCGTCGTACACGCCGTACACACCGTCTGCACCTCAGACCGCGCGCGGGCGCACCGTGCCTGCGCTGCGATCCGGGTCCATGGCTGCGGCTCCCAGAAAATCGAAATCCACGGCCGGCTGCCTGCCGCTGACCAGGTCGGCCAGCGCCATGCCGGAGCCGCAGGCATGGGTCCAGCCCAGCGTGCCGTGGCCGGTGTTCAGGAACAGGTTGGCGATGGGCGAGCGTCCGATCAGCGGCACATTGCTGGGTGTGGCGGGGCGCAGGCCGCTCCAAAATTGCGCGCGTTCGGTATCGCCGGCGCCGGGGAACAGCTGCTGCACGCGCCGCACGATGGCCTCGCAGCGCACGGGGTCCAGGTTGCGGTCGTAGCCGTTGAACTCGGCCGTGCCGGCAATGCGCAGGCGGTCGCCCTGCGCGCCCGTGTAGCGCGAGAACACCAGCTTGAACTCATCGTCCGTCAGGCTGACCTGGTAGGCCTTGGCGGGGTCCAGCACCGGCAGGGTCACGGAGTAGCCCTTGGCCGGGTAGATGGGCAGGCGCAGCCCCAGCGGCTGGGCCAGCAGCGGGCTGAACGAGCCCATGGCCAGCACATAGGCGTCGCCCTGGATGCGTTCGTAGCGGCCGTCGGCATTGGTCACCTCCACATGGTCGATATGGCGGCTGGCGCCCGCACCCGTGGTGCGCAGCGCCATGACGTGGTGGCCGTGGCGGAACTGCACGCCCGTGGTGGTGGCAATGCGTGCTAGCTCGCGCGTGAAGAGGTTGGCGTCGCCCGATTCATCCTCGGCCGTATAGGTGGCGCCCGCTATCTGCCCGCGCACATGGGCCAGGGCCGGCTCCAGGCGCACGGCTTCGTCGGCGTCGATCAGGCGGCGGTCGCAGCCCAGGGCCTGCATCTGCTCGGTGGGCTTGAGCGCGCCCTCGAACTCGCGGGCGTTCGTGTAGAAGTGCAGGATGCCCTGCATGCGCTGCTCGTACTGGATGCCGGTGTCCGACCGCAGCTGCTGCAGAGCCTCTCGGCTGTAGGTGCCCAGGCGAACGATCTGCTGGATGTTGTGGCGCGTGCGCGCGGGCGTGCAGTTGCGCAGGAAGGACAGGCCCCAGAGCCACTGGCGCATGTCGGCGCGCAGGCGGAACAGCAGGGGGGCATCCTGCCGGCCCAGCCAGCCCAGCAACTTCAGCGGTGCGCCGGGGTTGGCCCAGGGCTCGGCGTGGCTGACCGAGATCTGCCCGCCGTTGGCAAAGCTGGTTTCGGCGCCGGGCGCAGCCTGACGGTCGATGACGGTCACTTCATGACCGAGAGATTGCAGATAGTAGGCCGAGGCGGTGCCGATCAGGCCGGCTCCGAGAACGATGACGCGCATGACAATGCCCTTTCAAAGGCATGTGCCGGTCACGCGGAAGCTGGTAGCTATGGATTCAATAGCAAGCAGCCGGCGTCCGTCGTGACGCAGCTGCCGCTCCCCCTGTCCTTGGTACCTGAGAGATTCACCGCCGTCCATGGGAACGGGGCTTGCTCCTTCGGTGCGCCGCATATTGCGTGCGGCGGCTCTCCAGACGGCATGTTGTGTTTGCAGTACGGAACCTGAGCGTGTATGGGAGTTTGCGCCTTCGGTGAGGCTCGGCACCGTGGTGCCCGCCTGCTCTCCTGCAGGGGCGATTCTATGTGGCTTGCGCAGCCAGCTCCAGTCGTATTGGGGATACCACCTGTTACCTGTATGTGGTGTGGCTGATTCAGGGTATTCCCTAGATCGCTCAAGCGCCTCCCTCGTAGCGCTGGTACGAGTCTCCGGTTTCATGTAAAAAAACTATTGAAATAGAAAAAAACATGATTTAGCCTATCGATATGTGCAGTGGTTTGTCAGTGCATGTTCTGGTCGATTGGACCTGCATGGGTTAACCATGGGTTGTGTATATGTCTGATAGGCGACTTAACGTTGCACAGGTGCAGGTCCATGGAAACTGGTCTGGCACTGAAAAAAATACAAGCACGGTGAATATGGTTTGTGGAGGGAGGAATGATTTGCGTCGCAAACCCGACTGAAGGTGTGTCCGGCTCAATGGGCAGCGGAGCAGCTCGCAAACGTTGATGGAAATCCACCCTTTTGATTGACGCGCAGGATCTGCGCGAAACATTTTGCTTCCAACCTCACCGGCTGCAAGGTGAGTTGTGAACTCGTGATTTAAATAGAACTATTCGAGGTACGGCGATGCAAATGCGCTGGGTACAACTGATGGCTATTGCCATTGGGAAAATCATTTTCCTGTCATATCTCCTTGAGAAAACGGGGAATATCATGCATGCTCTCAATCGCCTGCCTGGTTCGGCATTT
Organism: Delftia sp. JD2; assembly: GCF_001682645.1. Taxonomy (NCBI): domain Bacteria; kingdom Pseudomonadati; phylum Pseudomonadota; class Betaproteobacteria; order Burkholderiales; family Comamonadaceae; genus Delftia; species Delftia sp. JD2. The sequence goes on along the minus strand of NZ_LFJT01000085.1, from coordinate 5,151 downwards.
TTTCGCAAGTGGCGTGCAGCGAAGTGCCTTTTCTCTTTGCTGCTGCTTTCATGCGCGGGTATCTCATCCACGGCACTGGCGGCGACCGTCGTTTTCACGGTCACCGACAACAGCGACGCTCCCAATGCCAATGCAACGACACCAACCACCTGTGTCAGCACGCTGGGAGGCACCTTTGCTGGCGCATGTACGCTGCGAGCTGCCATTCAGGCAGCCAACTACACGCTGCAAACGCTGGATCCGAGTGCCGATGTTTCCATCGTCTTTGCGCCGACACTGTCCACGTCGGTACGAACCATACAGAGTGGGACATCCAAGGATGCGGCCGGAAACCTCCATCCGTATGTCGACAATCAGACGGTTTACGTGCGCTGTGCCAATACATTCGTCAGCGGAGCCCAGTCCGGCGCCGTGACGGGAGCCACCAATGCCTGTGGTCAAACCCAGATGATCAGCGGCGGCGATACGGGCACCACCACTGGTGCCGCTGGTGCCTGGTACTGGCTCAAAGGCACCGTGCCAGCCGGCACGGGCTCGTTGACCATCGATTTCGGGGGAGTCATACAAGTCCAGAACTGGGCGGACTCCGCCTGGGAAAATTTTTATCTTGGTGGGAAGAACATCACGCTCACCAATTCGCCCAACATGACCTGTGGCGAAGCGGTATTCGTCGTTGGCTCCTCAGCAAACAATGTCACCATTGATCGCGTCGGCCTGGTGAATGTGGCGCCAACCCCTGCGGGAGAGGGGACGCCGTTCAACTGCGAGCTGTACGCGGAGATTCATCAAGGCGCACAAAACGTATTCTTTACCAATAGCACGATCAATTCCGCGATATGGAATGGAAATTACGGCAATAACAAGGGCTCGGCCATTTCCGTTGCCGCAAGCAACGGTGCAGGCACGGTTTCCAACATCGTTGTCGATAATTTCACGGTAACGAATCTGCCCAACCCTATCGGGGGAATGCAGCTCGAGCAGTTTTTCCAGGTCATGTCGAACATGACCGTCAACGGATTGACGATCAAAAATTCGAATATCGCACTGAGCCCGACTGGTGGAAATGCGCCCAGGGCCGTGGTGTCGGTTGATGGAACGATCAGCCTGGCCAATGGAATTGGTCTGGCCGTGACGGGTAATACCTTCTCGCTGCCTATCGCCGCCTATACCGGGTCATCGCCAACGCATGTGTCGGCACCAACGGTGAATACGGCAGCCTCAGGCACGACGCAGGTAGTGACGGTGACCGATAACAACTTCACTGGCGGCGGGGACGGGGTGAATATCGGTGGTACGGGTACGGCACCAGGATTGATTGGCAACAACAAGATGACAAGCCAGTCGAGAAGTGCCATCCGTATCACTACGCGTGATTTCTTCAAGATTTCTCAGAACACGCTGTTTTCCGTGCCTGTGGCTGCAAACTCAGGCATCAGTTTGCTGACGACGGGCAATGGACAAACCGGATGGACCCCCACCCTTGGCGTTGGCGCCAGTGACACCGCCGCCTGCACCTGGACATTCAATATCACGGCAAATGCCAATGCGAGCGAGCCGGCACCGTATACGGTGGAAGCCTTTTGGTCGCCGACCGGCGCGGGCGTCAACGATGCGCAGGTCTATCTGGGCTCCGAAACCATGGCCGGAGCCTCGGGAACGCTGACCGTTCCTTCGTATCTCAGCGGCCAGGTGCGGGTCACAGTGACGGACAGCAATTCCGGCGGAGCCCAGACCTCGCAGCTTTCAACGGCGGCAAGCGTCACCGGTTTTCCCTGTGCCTTGAAATCCGGCGTTCTGGCGACGACCAACAATCAACCTGTCGGCAGCAGCGACTTGCTGGAGGTCTACATTGTTGACGGCCAAGGCAATGCCTGGACGGGGGGCAGTGACACCGTCACCTTCGCAGCGCCGCCTGCAGGTGTCACGTTCAATGGCGGCTCCGCCGCAGTCAGCTGCACGACCAACTCCAGCGGAAAGTGCGCGTCTCCCATCAATGCCAGCAGCAGTGTCGCCGGAACATTCACGACACCCGTGACCTTGTCGTCGTCAGTCGCTGGTGCCACGTTCTCCAATCTTCCATTGGGTGGAAGTCCGGTATCTGGCGCAGTGACCTATCAGCCTTCGCCGGTTGCTTACAGCTTCACCGGGCTGCCGGCCAGCACGAGCGGGTCTGAAATCGCCGCGAGTCCGCCATCGATTGCGGCCAACGGCGTCTCCACCAGCACCTTGGCCGTGCAGTTGAAGGATGCTTTAGGCAACCTTGTCACCACCTGTACCGATACGGTGGCCTTCACCCTCAATGCGGGGACGCAAGGCGTTCCTGCCGTCAGCGTCACGGGCTGCAGTGCCGGCATGTACACGGGGACGGTGACATCGCCGGTGCTGGTCGGCAGCGGCACCTTCGGGTTCACCATCAACGGGTCTGCGGCTGTTGCCACCGCAACGGTCTCCTATGTGGCCGCAACGCCGAGCACGAGTGCATCGACGATAGTCGCCACGCCGACATCGATCGTGGCCAACGGCAGCTCCACCAGCGTGCTGCGCGTGCAACTGGTCGATGCCAGCAGCAATCCGATCAACACCTGCACGAACACGGTGGCATTCACCCTGAACGGCGGAACGCAGGGAACGCCGAGTGTGGGCGCGGCCTCGTGTACCGCCGGCATCTATACGGGCACCGTCACATCGCCCACGGCGGTCGGCAGCGGGATCTTCGGATTCACCATCAACGGCTCTGCCGCAGTTGCTACGGCTTCAGTGAGCTACACGGCGGGTCCGCCAAGTACCAGTGCCTCGACCATCGTTGCGAGTCCGACCTCGATCATTGCCAATGGCACTGCAACCAGCACATTGACGGCGCAGCTCAAGGATGCGTCAGGCAATTCGATTGCAACCTGTGCCAACACGGTGGCCTTCACGCTGAACAGCGGAACACAGGGCTCGCCTGCGGTCGGCGCGGGTTCGTGCAGCGCAGGGGTGTACACGGCAACCGTCACGGCACCTACCGCAGTCGGCAGTGGCACCTTTGGCTTCACCATCAATGGCTCGGCCGCCACGGCTACGGCTGTGGTGAACTACACGGCCGGCCTGCCCAGCAATGGCGCGAATGGAAACCTGATCAGTGCCAGTCCGCTCAGCGTTGTCGCAGACAACACTGCCACGAGCTCGATCAGCGTGACCCTGCGCGATGCCAATGGCAATCCCGCCACGGATACGGTGGCGCACACGATTGTCTTCACCAAAACGGGCGTGGGCACGACCACGCCAGCCGCACCCACGTGCACGATCGCGGCCAACGCCAATCCGGCCACCTGCTCCGTGACGGTGAAATCGGCCACGGTCGGCACCGCAAGTTTCACGGCAACGGACAACGGAACGGCCGTGAGCAATGGCAGTCCGGTATCGGTCAACTTCATTGCCGGGCCACCCAGCAATACAGCCAGTGGCAATCTGCTCAGTGCCACGCCGCTCTCGGTGATGGCCGACGGTACGAGCACCGGCACGGTGACCGTCGCACTGCAGGACGCCAATGGCAATGCAACCGTCGATACGGTCGCCCACACCATCGGCTTTGTCCATACCGGCGTCGGCACGCCGTCGGCAACTTCCTGCACGATTGCGGCCAATGCGAATCCAGCGCGCTGCTCCATCACGGTGACATCCACCGTGGCGGGTGCGGCGAGCTTCACAGCCACGGACAACAACGGCACCACCACCCAGAGCGTGGCAAACGGCAGTCCGGCCGTGATCAACTTCACGGCCAATGCCGCCGACCCCGCCAGGTCGGGGGTGCGTACCGTCACCAGTCCGGTCACGGCCAATGGCTCGGCGACAGATGTGCTTGAAGCGTTTGTGGGAGATGTCAACGGCAATCCGGTGGCCGGAAGCGTTGTCACGTTCTCTCCCACCGCAAACATCACCTTCAGCGGTACCTGCACCACCAATGCGGCCGGTACCTGCCAGGTCACCGCCAAGACAACCGTCGCGGGTTCCTACACTTCCGGCGCAAGCATCGCGAGCGGCGCATTGAGCGGCAGCGGCGTCAGCGCCGGTGGCAATACGTACGGTGCGACGGCTGCCTATGTCTTTACGGCAGGTGCCGTCGATCCCGCCAATTCGACCATGTCGGTCGATGTGAACAACCAGGCAGCCGGTGGCGGCCAGGACGTCGTTTCCGTGGTCACCAAGGATGCGTTCGGAAATCCGGTCACCGGCGTTGCCGTGAACTTCAGCGTGACGCCTGCCGGAGCGGCACCTGCCACCGCCAGCTGCACGACCGCTGGTGCAGCGGCGACCTGCTCGGTGTCGTTCACCAGCGTGACCGCATCGACTTACTCGGCTGCCGCCACGGTGGGTGCAGCTGCCATCGGCAACAGCCCGCAATCGATGGCCTTTGTCGCGGGCAATGCCTCGGCAAGCAATTCGGGCCTGCGTGTCGTGAGCGACAACGCGGCGGCAAATGGCACGGCAACCGATGTGGTGGAAGCGTATGTGCGCGATGCCGGTGGCAATCCCAAGGGCGGCGAGGTCGTCACCTTTGCCGGTGCTGCCGGCGTGAAGCTGAACGGTGGCGCGGCAGGTGCGTCGGCCACTTGCACCACTGGAACAAGCGGCGCAACTCTGGGCATCTGCTCGATCACTGCCACCAGCACAGCAAGTGGTACCTACAGCATCGCCACCAGCATTCCTGCAGGAACCCTGGGTGGCACGTTCACCGTGGGAGCAAACGCGTATTCGCCAAGCGCCGCACAAATTCATTTTGTGAGCGTGGTGAACCTCAGTGTCACCAAGGCCAACCCCGGCAGTCTGGCTGTGGGCACGCCCTTCAACTACGCGTTCTCCGTGTCCAACGCTGCCGGTGCCTTCGGCCCTGCCACCAGCGTGACCATCAAGGACCTGGTGCCTGCAGGCATCAGCATCACGGGCGTGCCGACCGGCGCAAACGTGGCCAGTGCAACTTGCACTCCCAATACCTTCCCCTTCGTGGGCAATGGCACGGCGATCCTGTCTTGCACGGTGAGCTTCACCACACCGGTGGCAGCTGGCAGCAACACCAGCTTCAATCTGCCGGCTGTTCCGACGGCGGTTGGTTCGAGCACGAACACGGCCTCCTACGATCCAGCGGGTGGCATCAACCCGGTCAATCCGACG
>NZ_LFJT01000084.1:0-21019 GCF_001682645.1 Delftia sp. JD2 | reverse complement strand
CCCGTATGTCAGCGCCTGCGGCGTGGTGGTTGCGGGGTTGCAGTCCTGCCGAAGGACAGGACTGCTTCGTGATCTGACTCGCCGTGATGTTTGAACGTAGCGCGCAGCGCGAAGAGAGTTTCACGGCGAACCCCGCAACCGCCACGACGCAGGTTGCCCCGCAGCGAAGCGAAGGGGTCGCGGACATCCGGGTCGCCTTCTTTGATCTGACCTTTCTTGGCGAATCAAGAAAGGGCAGTCGGCTGCCGGGCCGAGACCTGGCCTCTGTCGCCAGAGGCGCGACAGAGTCAAAAAGGAAGCTCAGGCAGCCAACCTGAACCGCTCCACCACCCCCCCAAACCCCCTCTCCAGATCCGCAATCAGATCCAAAGGATCCTCCAGCCCCACATGCAGCCGCACCACAGGCGCAGTCCCCGTCCACACACTGTGCTCCCGCAACCGCTCAGGCTGCGCCACCAGCGCCAGGCTCTCGTACCCGCCCCAGGAAGCCCCCTGCGCAAACTGCCGCAACGAGTCAACGAACACGGCGCCGGCACTGGCATCCACCCCTTCGGCAAACGCGAATGACACCAGCCCGCTCGCCCCGCTGAAGTCCCGCTTCCACAGCGCATGGCCGGGATCGGACGGCAGCGCTGGGTAGAAGACGCGGCCGACCTGGGGCTGCTGCTCCAGCCACTGGGCGATTTCGGTGGCGTGGCGCTGGTGCTGGGCCAGGCGCACGGGCAGGGTGCGCAGGCCGCGCAGTGCCAGGTAGGCGTCGTCGGCGCCTATGGTCAGGCCCAGGGCCTCGTAGGCGGTGGATATCTTCTTCGACAGCGCGGGGCCGTCGGTGATGACGATGCCCTGCATCACGTCGGAGTGGCCGGCGATGTACTTGGTCGCGGCCTGGATGGAGAGGTTGGCGCCGTGCTCCAGGGGCTGGTAGAACCAGCCGCCGCTCCAGGTGTTGTCGGTGGCCACGGCAATGCCGTGCTGGCGCGCCACGGCGGCCAGGGCGGGCAGGTCCAGCACCTCGTAGAGCAGGGAGCTGGGCGATTCCAGGTAGACCAGGCGGGTGTTGGGGCGGATCTTGCCGGCCAGATCGTCGCGCGAGGGCGAGAAGTACTCCAGCGTGATGCCCAGGCGCTGCAGCAAGGTGGCGTCCACGCGGCGCACGGGCGAGTAGACGCTGTCGGCCACCAGGGCATGGTCGCCGGGCGAGAGCAGGGCGATGAGCACCAGGGTGATGGCGGACAGGCCCGAGGGCGTGAGAAAGGCGCGGTGCCCGCCCTCCAGCGCGACCACGGCGTCTTCCAGCGCGCGGTGCGTGTCCAGCCCGTGGCGGCCGTAGGAGGCCACGCGCTCGCCGGCCTCGCGGCGGTGGTGCAGGTCGGCGTAGGCGGCGCTGTCGGCAAAGCGCACGGTGCTGGTGCGCACCACGGGCACGTTGACGGGGCCGGAGCCGCCCTGCAGCGGCGGCGTGCCTGCGTGCAGCAGGCGGGTCGACGGACCCAGGGGCCGGTGCTTGTCTTGGGGGGTGCTCATGCCACGGCCTCGCTGGGACGGAAGTAGGCGGCGTTGTAGTTCTTGACTTCGCCGGTGTCGGGGTCGATGGCCACGCGGCCGCTCAGGGTTTCCAGCGGCTGGCCGTAGAGATGGAAGTGCAGCGTGGGCTGCTCGCCCACCACGGCAATGCTGTGGATGTCATCGGGCAGGAAGGCGATGGAGGCGCCCGGCTGCACGGTGAATTCGCGCGCCAGGTGGATGCTGGCGCGTGCGGGGTCGCTGCGGTCGTCCGTGCGCTCGTAGAGGCGGTTGAGCTCCTGGCCTTCGACGGCAACGATCACGGCCCAGGTCGTGTGGTTGTGCGGGGCCGTGGTCTTGCCGGGGTTGATGGAGTTCAGGTACAGGGCCAGGCCTGCATCGCCATCGGCCGGGTTGAGGCGGTAGCGCGTGGAGGCGCCCACGCCTTCGGTCTGCGCGGGCGGGGGAAAGTCCGCGCGGCTGAACAAGGCCTTGTGCGCGGCCAGCTGCTCCAGGCGTGCGGTGATGGCCGACAGGGTGCTGCGGTCGGGCGCGCCGGCCTGCAGCAGCTGGCGCACGTCGGCCAGGGCGGCGTCCACGGCCTGGCGGCGCCGGGCGGCGGCGTCTGTATGGGTGCCTGTATCTGCGCCTGTGCCGGCCGGGGTTTCAGTCGTTGTTTCTGCGGTCATGGGGATGTGCTCCTGGAGGTGGGGGATCAAAGGGCAAAGCGCAGGCTGTTGAAGGGCAGCGGCGTTGTGGCCGGGGCGGCTGGCGCAGGCCTGGGCCGTGCACCATCGCCCAGGGCGCGCTGCAGGAATTCGCGCGTGCGCTCGCTGCGCGGGCTGCCGAAGATCTGGGCGGCCGGGCCGTGCTCGACGATGCGGCCGGCCTCGGTGAAATAGACCTGGTCGCTGACCTCTTCGGCAAAGCGCATTTCGTGCGTGACCAGCACGCAGGTCATGCCGTCCCTGACCAGGTCGCGGATCACGGTCAGCACCTCGCCCACGGTCTCGGGGTCCAGGGCCGAGGTCACTTCGTCGAACAGGATCAGCTCGGGCCGCATGGCCAGGGCGCGCGCAATGGCCACGCGCTGCTGCTGGCCGCCGGACAGCTCGCCGGGGTAGGCGGATTCCTTGTGGTCCAGGCGCACCTTCTGCAGCAGGGCGCGGGCCTCGCGCTCGGCCGTGGCGCGGTCGCGGCCGACCACGCGCGTGGGGGCGATGACCAGGTTCTCCAGCACCGACAGATGGGGGAACAGGTTGTACTGCTGGAAGACGAAGCCCACGCGCTTGCGCAGGGCGATCAGCTCGGCCTCGGTGCGCAGCTGGTCCACGCGCGTGCCCGCCACCGAGATGGCGCCGCGCTGGGGTCGCAGCAGCCCGGTGATGCAGCGCAGGATGGTGGACTTGCCCGAGCCCGAGGGCCCGATGATGGTCACCGCCTCGCCGCGCCGCACCTGCACGTCGATGCCCTTGAGCACCTGGTTGTCGCCAAAGGACAGGTGCACATCCTGCAGTTGGACCAGTGCGGGCGCCGTGCCGGACTCTGCCGAGGCGGCACTATGCACCGCCTGGGTGACGTGGTGTGTGCCAGCGCTGCCCGACTCAGGGACGCCAAGCAAGGGCCGCCCCGCAGCGAAGGTGTCGTCCCCCTCCCGCGAAGCGAGAGAGGGGGAAGCGGCGAAGCCGCTCAGGGGGAGCGTTTCAGTGATTTTCATGGCGTCGCTCCAGGGCGCGGGTGGCGCGGGCAATCGGATAGCAATAGGCGAAAAACAGCGCGAGCAGCGTGAAATACACAAGGATGGTGAAGTCCGTGCGTGCCACGGTGTTGCTGGCGATCTGGGCGGTGTCCACCACGTCGTGCACGCCCACCAGCGAGGCCAGCGAGGTGCTCATGGTGATGCTGGCGTAGAGGTTCATCCACGGCGGCAGCATGCGGCGCACGCACTGCGGCAGCACGATGAGGCGGAAGATCTCGCTGCGGCGAAAGGCCAGCGACTGGGCCGCCTCCCACTGCGCGCTGGGAATGGACTGGATGGCGCCCCGGAAGATCTCGGCCACGTTGGCGCTGGTGGGCAGGGCCAGGCCCAGCACCACCTTGACCCAGTCGGGGAAGGGAAAGGTCCAGCCCACCAGCTTCAGCTCGAACGGGAACACATAGGTGGTGAAGTAGATGAGCACCAGGATGGGCGCATTGCGAAACAGCTGCACATACCAGCGCACGCCGGTGCGCACGGCCGGCGTGGGCGACAGCGACAGGGCGCCCAGCACCAGGCCGGCCACGGTGCCGATGGCCACGGCCAGCACGCTGATCTCGATGTTGACCAGGAGGCCGCGCAGCAGCGCGGGCAGCCATTTCCACAGGTGCACGAAGGCAGGCGGGGCGCTGTCCGTGGCGGCCCAGCAGGCGCACAGGGCCAGCAGTGCGGCGCCTGCGATCAGCCAGGGGCTGCGCGCCGCGCGCAGCAGGGCGGCGGGCAGCGGGCGGGGCGCGGCGCCGGTGTTCAGGGTGGCTTCATTGGCCATAGCCGGGCATCCTCAGGTGTTGTTCCAGCCAGCGGCCCGCCAGGCTGACCAGCCAGGTCAGCAGGCCGAACCACAGCAGGATGAGCAGCAGCAGCTCCAGCACGTTGTCGCGCTGGGACCAGATCATGATGGACTCGTAGGTCACGTCGCCCACGGCAATGGCCGAGGCCACGGCCGTCATCTTCACCAGGTCCACCAGGTTGTTGGTCAGCGAGGGCAGGGCAAAGCGCACGGCCAGCGGCAGCTGCACGCGCACCAGCAGCTGGCGCTGCGAAAAGCCCAGCGAGCGCGCTGCCTCCAGCGTGGTGGCGGGCACGGCCTCGATGCCGGCGCGCAGCGCCTCGGCATGGAACACGCCCTTGTGCAGCGAGACCACGATCACCACCCAGACAAAGGGCGTGAGCGGGTTGTTGCCCGCGCCCCAGTCGCGCAGCTGCTGGGTGATCAGCATGTTGAGCACCAGGAAGGCGCAGTACAGCTGCACCAGCGTGGGCGTGTTGCGCGTGACCTCCACAAAGGCGCGCGCAGGCCGTGCCAGCCAGGCGCGGCCTGAGGTCAGGGCCGCCGCCAGCGCCACGCCGGCCGCCAGGCTGCCGGCAATGGTCAGCAGGGCCAGCTGCACGGTCACGAACATGCCGCGCACAAAGGCCTGGCGCTCGGCCACGTCCAGCACGAAGGCGTAGTTCAGGCCCAGGCCCTTGAGCGCTTGCACGCCCTGGGCAAGCAGGCTGTCGTTCATGGCACGGCCTCCAGGGCGGCCGGCTGTGCATGCGCTTGCGCAGCGGGGTCTTTCAGCGCGGCCACGGCGCGTGCGATGCGGGCCGTGGCCTCGGCCAGCACCTCGTCGCTGGCGGCGGTGGAGATGCGGAAGTACGGCGACAGGCCGTAGGCCCCGCCATCCACGGCAGCCACGCCTTCGGACTCCAGCAGCCATTCGGTCAGGTCGGTGTCGCTGGCGATGGGCTGGCCGTCCGGGCGCAGGTGGCCTATCAGCGCGCCGCAGTGCACAAAGGCAAAGAACGATCCGCCCGGCGGCAGCAGGGCCAGGCCCGGCACCTGGGCCAACGCCTGGGTGACCCGTTGCGCGCGCCGCGCATAGGCGTTGCGGGCCTGCTGCACAAAGCTCTGGTCGGGCGACTGCAGCGCCGCCGTGGCTGCGGCCTGGGCCACGGAATTGGGGCCTGACGAGGCCTGCGACTGGATCACCACCATGGCCTGCACCAGCGCGGCCGGGCCTGCGCCCCAGCCGATGCGCCAGCCGGTCATGGCATAGGTCTTGGAGACGCCGTTGACCAGCAGCGTGCGCTCGCGCAGGTCGGGGGCCACGGCCAGCCAGTGCGCGGGGGCCTGGGGCGTGAACCAGATGTGCTCGTACAGCTCGTCCAGCAGCACCAGAACCTGCGGGTGCTGGCGCAGCACCTGGGCCAGGGCGGCCAGTTCCTCGCGGCTGTAGACGGCGCCCGAGGGGTTGCCCGGCGTGTTCAGCACCAGCCAGCGCGTGCGCGGCGTGATGGCGGCCTGCAGCGCGGCCGGCGTGAGCTTGAAGCCCTGCTCAATGCCGCAGTCCACGATGACCGGCGTGCCGTCGTTCACGCGCACGATGTCGGGAAACGAAGGCCAGTACGGCGCGGGCACGATGACCTCGTCACCCGCGTCCAGCGTGGCCGCCAGCGCGTTGTAGATCACCTGCTTGCCGCCGTTGCTGACGATGATCTGCCCGGCGTCGAAGTCCAGCCCGTTCTCGCGCCGGTACTTGGCGCTGATGGCCTGGCGCAGCGCGGCCGTGCCGGGCGTGGGCGTGTACTTGGTTTCGCCACGGGCCAGGGCCGCGATGGCGGCCTGCTTGATGGGCTCGGGCGTGTCGAAATCGGGCTCGCCCGTGGTCAGCGCAATGATGTCGCGGCCCTGGCGGGCCAGGGCCGTGGCCCGCGCGCTGGCCGCGGCATTGGGCGAGAGCCTGACGCGCTGCACGCGCTGCGAAAGGGGAAAGGGCGTGGTCATGGCGTGGGGCCTTCCTGGAATGCGGCGGCTGGCGTTGGAGAAACCTGCGGCAAGTCGTGCGGCAAATCGTCCGGCAGGGCTTGCAGCACCTTGCCGGGATTGAGCAGGCCCAGCGGGTCGAAGGCCTGCTTGAGACGCCGCATGAGCTGCAGCTCCACGGCGCTCTTGTAGCGGGGCAGCAGGTCGCGCTTGGTCTGGCCCACGCCGTGCTCGGCGCTGATGGAGCCGCCGTGGGCGTGCACGCTGTCGTGCACCACCTCGTGGATGGCGTCTTCCTGGGCAAACAGCTGCGCGGGCGTGCTGTCCGGCGCGTGCGAGACGTTGTAGTGCAGGTTGCCGTCGCCCAGGTGCCCGAAGGCCACGGGCCGCACGGCGCCAAAGCGCGCCTGCAGCAGCGCGGCCGTGGCCGCAAGAAAGTCGGGGATGCGCGAGATGGGCACCGACACGTCGTGCTTGATGTTGCGGCCGTCGCGCCGCTGGGCCTCGCCCAGGGCCTGGTCGCGCAGCCGCCACAGGGCCTGGCTTTGCTGCAGGCTCTCGGCAATGGCGGCATCGGTGACCAGGCCGTCCTCGAAGGCCTGGCCCACCACGCACTCGAAGCGCTGGCGCGCATGGTCCTCGCCCTCGCTGTCGGACAGCTCGATCAGCGCAAACCAGGGCGCCTTGAGCGCCAGCGGTATCGGCTGCTCGGGCACATGGCGGGCTATCAGGCCCAGCGCCGTGTCCGACATCAGCTCGAACGCCGTCAGGCTGGCGCCGAAGCCCGCCCGCGCCTGGCTGAGGAAGGCCACCGCATCGCGTATGCAGCCAAAGGCCAGCAGGGCCGTGTGCTGGGCGCGGGGCAGCGGATGCAGGCGCAGCGTGGCCGCCGTGATGATGCCCAGCGTGCCTTCGCTGCCCACGTACAGGTCGCGCAGCGCATAGCCGGTGTTGTCCTTGCGCAGCCCGCGCAGGCCGTCCCAGATGTCGCCCTCGGCCGTCACCACTTCCAGGCCCAGCACCAGCTCGCGCGCGTTGCCGTAGCGCAGCACCTGGGTGCCGCCCGCGTTGGTGGACAGGTTGCCGCCAATGGTGCAGCTGCCCTCGGAGCCCAGGCTGAGGGGGAACAGCCGGTCCGCATCGCGCGCAGCCTGCTGCACATGGGCCAGCACGGCGCCGGCTTCCACGGTCAGGGTGTCGTTGTCGGTGTCGATGGCGCGCACGCGGTTCAGGCGCGCCAGCGACAGCAGCACGGCGTGGCCCGAGGCGTCGGGCGTGGCGCCGCCCATCAGCCCGGTGTTGCCGCCCTGGGCCACGATGGGCGTGCGGTGGGCGCGGCACAGGCGCACCAGCTGCGCCACCTGGGCCGTGTCGGCAGGCCGTGCCACGGCCAGGGCCTGGCCCGTGAGGCGGCCATGCTGGTCGGTCAGGTAGCCGGCCGCATCGGCACCCGTGAGCACATGGGCATCGCCCAGGGCGTGGCGCAGCGCGGTGACCAGGTCGGCGGGGCCGGTGATGTGGCCGCTGGTGCTGGTGCTGGTGTGGGTGCTCATGCGGGCGCCTTCCTGAACTTGTCGTGCAGTTGGTGCAGCAGCGGCGTGGGCGTCATGCCGTTGCGCTGCTCCACCTCGATCAGCCAGCCCGTGCGGTGCCAGTCCTGCACGATGCGGTCGATGGCCGCCTGCGTGTCGGACTCGCCCTTGCGCAGCCAGATCACCGAGGGCGAGGGAATGATGTCGGCGGGCGAGACGATCTCGTAGTCCTTCCAGTCCGCATTGCTGGCCACGAGTTCGCGCAGCGTGGGGCTGACATGCACGGCGGCCGCGCAGTTGCCGCCCTTGAGGGCCAGCAGCGACTCGGGCTGGCCCCGGAAGGCCTTGATCTGGGCGCCGTATTGATCGGCCAGCGGCTTGGTGAAATTGCTGCCCTGCGACACGCACACGGGCTTGCCGCGCAGGTCGTCCCACTGGCGCACGCCGCTGCCCTTCTTGGCGATGGCGGCGCCGCCGACTTCCTCGAACGGCGTGGGCACGAAGGACAGGATCTCGCTGCGCTCCTGCGTCCACTGCATGTTGGCGATCAGGATGTCCACCTTGCCCTGCTGCAGGAACTGCACGCGGTTGGACGGCTGGACCTGCACGGTCTCCACCCCCACGCCCAGGCCCTTGGCCACGCCTTCGGACAGCTGCACGTTGTAGCCCACGTGCCTTTGCGTGACGGGATCGATGGTGCCGAACGGCGGCCCGGAAAGCATCACCCCCACCACGATCTTGCCGCGCTGCTTGATGCGGTCCAGCGTGGCGTCGGCATGGGCTGCCAGGGCCGTGAGGGCGAGCAGGGTCGCCAGTGCGGTGCGAGTCGGCTTCATGGCCTGGCTCCCTTGGCGGCGGCCTGGGTTGCCTGCGCATCGGCCTGCGCTGCCGCATACACCGCGAAGTCGTAGGGCGCGCGGTCGAACTGGCCCTTCAGCGCGCGTTCGTGGCGCTCGGCGATCCAGGTGTCGGGCACGCCGCTGGCGCGGGCCACCTTGAGCAGAAAGCCCGTGCGGTGCCAGTCCTGGATGGCCTTGTCCACGAAGGCCTGGGTGTCGGCCTCGCCGCGGCGCGTCCACACCACGGTGGGCGAGGGAATCAACTGGTCCTGCGTGCCCAGCTCGAAGTCCTTCCACTCGGCTGCATTCGGGCCGGTGAGCTTTTCATAGAGCGCGGGCTGGATATGGACCGAAGCCGCGCAGGTGCCGCCCTTGAGCGCCAGCAGCGACTCGGGAATGCCGCGCAGGCCCTTGACCACGGCGCCATAGCTCTCGGCCAGGGGCTTGGCGAAGTTGCTGCCCTGCGACACGCAGGCCACCTTGCCGCGCAGGTCTTCCCAGCGCTTGATGCCGCTGGCCTTGGCCACCAGGGCGCCGCCGCCGATCAGGTCATAGGGCGTGGGCGCGAACGAGAGGATCTCGCTGCGCTCCTGCGTCCACTGGATGTTGGCGATCAACAGGTCCACCTTGCCGCTTTGCAGGAACTGCACGCGCGTGGAGGCCGTCACGGGAACCGTCTCCAGCGGCACGCCCAGGCGGCGCGCGATGTCGGCGGCCAGCTCGGTCTGGTAGCCGCCGGTCTTGCCGGTGGCGGGGTCCAGCACGCCGAACGGCGGGCTGGCGCCATCAATGCCCACGGACAGCTTGCCGCGTTGCTTGATCTTGTCCAGCGTGGCATCGGCGTGGGCGGCGCCGGCGCCCAGCAGCAGGGCCAGGGCGGCGGCAAGGGGGGGAAGAAGGCGGGGCATGCGTGAATCCATCAGGGAACGGAAGGCCCGGCCCCGTCTTGCGGGGCCTGGGCCTGGGTGGTCGAAAAAAAAGCAGGGGTGGACCGCCGTGGCGGTCGGCGGTCAGCTGGCGGACTTGAACTTGGCCTGCAGCTCGGGCAGCAGCGGGTTGGCCGGCTCGATGCCCACGCGCTTTTCGGCGGCGATCAGCCAGCCCGTGCGGTGCCAGTCCTGCACCACCTTGTCCACTGCGGCGATGGTGTCGGCCTCGCCCTTGCGGGTCCAGACCACGGAAGGTGCGGGCAGCACCTCGCCGGCGATGGGGGCCGAGTACTGCGCCCATTCGGGGTTGCTGCGCAGCAGCGGGTAGATCAGCGTGCTGTCATGCACGGCGGCCACGCAGTTGCCGCCCTTGAGCGCCAGCAGCGAGTCCGACGAGCTCTTGTAGCCATGCACCTGGGCGCCGTACTCGCTGGCCAGCGGCTTGGCAAAGCTGCTGCCCTGGGACACGCACACGGGCTTGCCGCGCAGGTCTTCCCACCTGGCGATGCCGCTGCCCTTGCGCACGGCGGCAATGCCGCCCACGCGGTAGAAGGGCGTGGGCGCGTAGCCCAGGGTCTCGGCACGGTCGGGGTTCAGCTCCATGGAGGCGATCAGCAGATCCACCTTGCCGGCCTGCAGAAACTGCACGCGCGTGGCGGTCTGCACCTGGACCAGCTCGGCCTCCACGCCCAGGCCCTTGGCCAGGGCGCGTGCCAGCTCGGGGTTCCAGCCCACGAGCTGCTGGGTGGACGGGTCGATGGAGCCGAAGGGCCCGCCATTGACCAGCACGCCAATGGTGACCTTGCCGCGCTGCTTGATCTTGTCCAGCGTGGCATCGGCCCGGGCCTGGGTGCAGGCCAGGGCCAGCGCGGCGGCGATGAAGGTCAGGGATGCGGAAAGGGTGGCGCGGGACTGGCGGCGCAGGGTGGGGCTTGTGTGCATGGCGGGAGCGGGGCGGTCGGGACGAACGAAAGATGCGTACGCCCGCATCTTCTGGCCGCCCTTGACCCACGGCAACAAAGCTTTGGGAGCATGTTTATGCGCTTTGCGTCGCTGCATCAGGGTGATCACCAGGGAAATGTGGGCCCGAGGCAGGGCGGGTCGATGGTGTAATCGCGACGGCCGGGGTGCTGCACCCCACCGGCACCTCCCAGCGAGCCCTCTTCCATGCACCAAGCCCTAGCGTCCCTACTCGCCCCTCTCGCCTGCGCCGCCCTGCTGTGTGCCAGCCCCGTGGCCTGGGCCGCCAATCCCACCAGCTCGGGCAATTGCGAGGAAAGCTCCACCAACATGTCCGAGGTGCGCGCCTGCCTGCACGAGCAGAACGTGGCCATGGTCAAGGCCGCCTACGCCTCGCTGTCGCTCAAGCTCAAGGCCCGCATGCCCCAGGCGTCGGAAGAGCTGGAAGTGGCGCAGAGAAACTGGGTGCAGTACGCGCGCAGTGCCTGCGAGTTCCTCTCTGAATTCAATTCCGCCAGCTTTGCCAAGGACGATGCCCGCGCCAACTGCTGGAGCGACTTCGCCCGCGCCCGCACCAAGCAGCTCAAGTCCTGGGAAATGCAGCTGGACAAGAAGCCCTGAGGGCGGGGACGCTGCTCACTGGTAGTTCAGCGTGAAGGTGGCCCTGCCGTTGGCCTGCCCCGTCGTGACTGCCGCAGCGGTCTGCACGTATTTGGCAGTCAGCGGGATCTTGAACTGGGCAACGCCCTGGACGATGGTTCCCGCACTCCATTGGTTGGTGTTGCCAGGCACGTTGGAGTCCGGGCCGTAGCCGAGAGCGGTGCCATCCTTCAGTATCTGTATGCCTATTCCCGTGGCAACCGGCTTGCCGTCTGGCGCGGTCTGGCTCAAGGTCAGGACGGTGCTCTGATTGCTGGTGTCATTGGCATCGGTGAGCGTGATGTGGGGGCGCAGAACGCTTTCGGGCGCGCCGCCCTTGCATTCCAGCGTGATGTCGAAGTGCTGGGGGATGGAGGTGGACTGGAGGCCCGTGAAACGCAGGATGGGCACAGCGCCCATGGGTACGGAGATGGTCGAGGCGGCCACCGAGCAGGAGGGACCGACCACCACCCTGGTGCGGCCGGACAGGTTGACGTTTCCTGCGGTGCAGCTGGGGCACTGGAATCGCATCTCGACGTTCATCCCGGAGCCCGTTAGCGTGCCAGCGGAAACGTTGCCGGTTTTCACCAGCTCGATCCAGACATCCTGGGGATGTGAACTGACATTCCAGAAATAACCCAGTGCGCCCGAATTATTTTCTGATTCGGTGGTAATGGGCATGGTTCTGCCACTGGGAGCGCTGGGGCCGCGCCATGTTGCCCACCAGCGGATTCCAATGCCGGGAATATTGGTGCTGTAGACATTATTGTATCCGGGCGTCTTGTTTCCGGATTGAACATTGGCGGCTACAACGGCGTTGGAAACATCGTACTCGAATGCCGTGTTCAGCACTGCTCGAAGATTAAATACGGTTGCCGTAGACTTCCATAGCGTCGATCCGTTGGAGTAATTTCCGGGTACTGTTATTTCCTCGGGCAGTGAAATGCTGGAGCTGGTGGGGGAGAATACGCCCCCGGCAAAGGCATTGGTGTTCATCGTTGCCGCTGAAAAGGCGATGAGAAATGGAAGGGCGATCAATGCAAGGCGGCGTACTTGCGAGAAAAATGAGGGAATGAAAGAAGAATGCATGATACTGATTCGCTCCATTGCTGAAGTATGATTCTCGAAAATATCACGCAATAGTTTTATTGAACTTTTGAGTGAATAATGAGAGACTGGAAATGAAAGCATCGAATCATTCGATGGGTGGCCTCTTTAGTATTTCGCACTCTACGCCGAAGATATGAGGTGATGCAATCAGACTGCTCTGATAATGGAGCGTGGCTCAGTCAAAAGCCGACCATGCACGCCATTCGTAAAGCGCAAGGTCCGCGTGTCACGGAGCTCGGGTGCGTGGAGGTTGCGCAGACAAGCCTGGTCCAGTCCGCTCAGTTGCTGAGAGGTGCGGTCGGAGAAGCGTCACTGGCACCTCTGGCGGCTTGCCAGAGCGCATCGGCCAGGGCTGTGATCTCAGGGGCCAGGTGCAGGCGTTCCAGCCAGCGGCCTGCAATGCCGCTGGCGCCCCAGGTGGCTCCGGCCAACTGGCCGGTGATGGCTGCCGTGGTGTCGGCGTCATCGCCCAGGTTGGCGGCCTGCAGTACCGCGCCTTCAAAGCTGTCATGCCTTGCAAAGCACCACAGGGCCGCCTCCAGGCTGTCCACCACGTAGCCGCTGCCGCGTATCTGTGCGGCCGGCTTGTCGCGATAGTCGCCACGGGCAATCTCCCGCAGGCGTGGGCTGGCGCAGTCTTGCAGAACGCCGCCCAGGTCCAGAACCTGCGACCGGGGCAGTCCCTGCAGCGCCCGGCACAGCGCCACGGCGAACAGGCAGCAGGCCTGCAGGCATTCAGGTGCCGCGTGGGTGGTGCGTGAGCTGAGTTCAGCCATGCGCTGCACCAGGTCCTCGTCGGGGCCGAAGAACATGGGCACGGGCGCCAGCCGCATCAGGGAGCCGTTGCCGGCCTGGTCCGGGTCGGGCGACCCGGCCAGCGGATCGCCGGTGGCCAGGAAGCGCTGGATGGCCGCCCTGGTGGCCATGCCGATGTCAAAGCAGTTGCCGGTGGAACTCCAGTACCCCCATTCGTACCAGTTGGCATAGCGCGTCATCTGGTCCTGCGGGTCGCAGCCGCCGCGCTGGAGCAGGCTTTCGGCCAGGCACAGGGCCATGGAGGTGTCGTCGGTCCACTTGCCTGCGGGCAGCGAGAACGGGCCGCCGCCGACCATGTCGGTCAGCGGCGCAAAGCTGCCGCGCGGCTGGAATTCCAGCGTCGTTCCCACGGCATCGCCACAGGCCAGGCCCAGCAGGGCACCACGGTATCGGTCCAGCGTGTCCATGGCCATGCCTGTGCTCGCGCTCATGGTTGTTCAGGAGCGGTGCTGCGCAGCCGCGCGCGCACCTGCATGAGGGCAAAGCCCAGAAGGTTCAGGCCCTGCCAGCGCGCGGGGGCGGTGGCGCGCACATCGTCGGCGGCCAGGCCGATGCCCCAGATGGCGTCCACGGGGCTGGCCTCCACCAGCACGCGGTCGCCCGTGTTCAGCAGATAGCGGGCCAGGGCCGGGTTCTGGGAGAACTTGGCCTGGTTGGCGCGCACCACGATGCCCATGCGCGCGGCCACCCAGGCCGCTTCATCAAAGCCCTGGATGCCGCGCCCCAGCTTCTTGGCCTCGCCTGGCGTGCGGCAGCGCACGATGGCCGCGTGCGCCGCCCCGTCGCCAAACAGCCGTGCCTTGCCCGCCATCATGAAATGCTCGGCCGTGGGGTAGTGCTGGCCATCGACCTCGAAGCCCGCCTCGAACCACTGGCTCATGCAGGTCTTGCCGATGGAGCCATCGGCCGCTGGCTGGTGGCCCCAGAACGGCAGGAAGCGCGGGGTGAGGCCCTGGGCCATGGCGTTCTGGAGGTCTTGCAGGGAGGCGATGTGGTCTGTCGTAGTCATGGGCTGTCTCGTTGCCGTGTGTGCCGTTTCAGGAATGCGATGGAGCTTGCTGCAGCCACCACTGGCTGAAGGCCATCAGGTCTGCATGTTGAGAGTGGGCGTGGACCAGGTCCGGCCCGGTGTTGGGCGTGCCGTTCGGGCCACGGCACACCAGGGCCGCGTGAATGCCCGGGCCAATGTCCCGGAGGTAGGGCAGATAGTCGTCCACGAAAGCGACCGGGCCGAGCTGCTGCAGGGCGTCTGCCTTGGGGCTGCGCAGGCCGGTGGTCCGGCCCGTGGCGATCACGCGGTCGATGGGAAAGCCGAGGTCGCGCAGGTTGCCCAGGCGGGCCTGCTCGAAGCGCGCCGCCAGGGCCGTCACGCAGACCAGTTCATAGCCGGCGCCCTGCAGGTCGTGGCAGGCCTGCAAGGCATTGCCCAGCGCGGGAATGCTGCGCCAGAAGTCGTCGTCCATGCAGGCCCTGAACTGTTGCAGGCGCTCGCCGTCCAGCGCCTGCACGGCCCAGCGGTCCATGGCCCAGTAGGCATGGGGGTCGGCCTCGGCGGGGCGCTGGCCGAACGCGCGCTCCCAGGCACCGGCATAGGCGCGGTTGTAGTCCAGCAGCACGCCATCGGCGTCAAGGGCAATGATGGGTTTCATCGTGTTCCTCTTCGGCCAGCACGCGCAGGTAGTGCGGTGCCACGCTGTCCGTGAGCCAGACGCCGTTGTCCGAGCGGTAGAACAGGCAGGCATCGGCATGCATGCGCGCCGCATCGATCTCCAGCAGCACCAACCGGCCATAGCGCTGGCCCACGGAGCGGGCCGTTGCCAGGTTGTCGGTCAGGTGCACGTGGTGGCGGTTGCGCCGGTCCAGGCCGGTGCGCAGGATGGAGTCCAGAAAGCGCGTGGCCGTGCCATGGTAGAGGCGCTGCGGCGGCACGCTGGCCTGCAGGCCCAGGTCGATCTGCACGGAATGCCCCTGGCTGGCGCGGATGCGCAGGCCGTCGGCGCTGATGGCAAAGCGCTGCTTGGGGCAACTGCGCACCACCTCCATCAGCAGTGCGGGTGAGATGTTGCGGCCGGCCGCCTGGGCGCCGCGCAGCAATGCGTCTATGGAGACCCAGCCCTGGGCGTCCAGTGCGAGTCCGGCGCGGCCGGGGTTGTGGCGCAGGACCAGGCTCATGAATTTGCTGGTCGATGTCAGTGTGTTCTTGTTGTTCATACGGTCCATTTCCATGGATTTTCTTGTTGTGTTGATGATTGTCCGTGCTTCGGGCTTCACACCACCAGACAGCCCTGCCGCTCCGACAGGCCGATGGTGGCCTGCATGCCCGCCGTGAACTGCAGGTAGTCGGCCTCCATGCCGTCCGAGAAGATGACGCCATGGTCGGGCATGCGCGAGCGCAGGGTCAGCGGCTGGCCGGCGGTGACCTGGCCGTAGACCAGCTCGGCCGTGGAGGAGCGGCTGGGAAAGGGCTCGCGCACGGCGAAGTCCAGGCGTGGCGCATCCCAGGCGAAGGGCTGGTAGTCGAAGTCGGTGGACGCGCCGCGCACGGCGCGGGCAATGCCCATAGATCCCGTGACGATGCTCTTGATCCAGGCGGACGAGCCCAGCCCCGTGGCGACGATGAGGCCGGAGGACGACTGGGATTCGCGCCGGTCGCCCAGCGTGATGTCGTACAGGGCCGAGGTATGGCTGCGCGGGCCGATGAACAGGTCGTTGGCGGCGCGCAGCACCTGGCCGTCGCTCAGGCGCGCTTCGGCCAGGGTGACGGCGCGCGTGGGGCGGCGGTTGGCGGCCACGTCGCCCAGCAGGGCGGCCAGGTCGGCGGGGGCGAAGGGCAGCAGCAGGCCGTCCCAGCGCGCGGGCTCGGGGTTGACGCCGATGAGCGGCTGGCCGTCCAGGTATTTCATGGTGTTGGCCACCATGCCGTCCTGGCCCAGTGCCACCACGATGTCGTCGGCGCCGAAGACGAAGTTGGGCACCAGGGCGCGGTCCACGATCTGGTAGCGGCCACGCGCCTCCAGCGCCTGCACCACGGCCTGCAGGGCGGCGGCGTAGGCGGCGCTTTCGCGCAGGTAGTCGCCGAAGTCGGCACCCAGGTGCTCGATGTAGAAGCGCGCCTGGGACAGCGTGTGGTACCTGGCCACCAGCTCATCGAGCCGCGTGCGCCGCACCACCAGCACGGTCTTGCGTTCATTGGCGTTCACGGCGGCTCCTTGCGGGTTCGGGATCGGCCACGGCGGCTGCATGGCCTGCACCGGCACCCATGAGCGACTGCAGCAGCTCGGGCGAGACGTTGAGCTGGCCGATGCGCTCGGCCTTCTCGGCAATGCCGCCAAAGGCCTGGGCGATGAGCTGGCCCGGCTGCATGCCCACGGCGGCCAGCGATTGCACGATGCGCGGGTCGGCCTTTTCCAGGGCCTGCATGACGGCGCCCACGCGGTAGGCCTCGGCCTCGGCCAGGGTGCGGCTGTTGGCGGCCTGGCCTTCGACGAAGTCGCGGCGGCTGGTCTCCAGCGCCACGTCGGCGGACATCTGTTCGGCGCGCAGCTCGTTTTCCTTGCGCATCTGGGCAGCCTTGGCTTCCAGCTGGGCCTCGCGGATCTGGCGCTTTTTCTTTTCCACGGCCACGTCGGTATCGAGCTCGTTCTGGCGGATGGCGCGCTCGTTTTCCACGGCAGCCATGCGGCGGGCATAGACGGCGTCGTCGGCGGCCTTGAGGTTGGATTCGCGCGCCTCGGCCTCCAGGGCGCGGGCGATGTCGGGCGTGGGTTTGACGGCCATGACCGAGACGCCCAGGATCTCCAGCCCCAGCGCCTCGATCTCGGGCTGGGCGGCCAGCTCCTGCTGGGCCGTGCGCGCAATGAGCGCCGAGGAGCGCAGCGCCTGCTTGAGCTCCAGCGCCTGCACGGCCTGCTGGATGATGACCTCGGCCTGCATGGTCACGCGGTCGCCCAGGCGCTGCGGGTCTTCGGACATGTATTTCTGGCCGTCGCGCGCCAGGGAGAAGTCCATCAGCGTGGCGGTCTGGCGCGGTGTGCTGATGCGGTAGGTGACCTGGCCCTGCACGGTGACGCTCTGGAAGTCGGCCGTCACCAGCTCCAGCATGAAGTGGCAGTCCTGGCTGCCCACGGGCACCGCGACCAGGGTGGTGGTGGGCGCGTAGTAGAAGAAGGACTGGCCCGCACCCTCGCGTACCACCTTGCCGGCGCGGAACTGCATGAGGTGGACCGTGGGTTGGGACTTGATGAAACGGATGCCGAACATGGTGCTTCTCCTTTAAGTTGCTCTGTGCAACTTGTATGGGTTGCATAGTGCAACTTAAAATCCGGCACGTCAAGCACAATCCATCCCATGGCTGAAAAAAATTCCCCATCCCCGCAGGGCGCGCTGGACTTCCCGCGCCCGTTCACCACGGTGGACGTGGTCATCTTCACGGTGGCAGACGATGCCCTGCAGGTGCTGCTGGTGCAGCGCCCCACGGCGGGCAGCGAGCCGTTTCCGGGGCTGTGGGCGCTGCCCGGCGGCTTTGTGGATGTGCGCCAGGACGCGGACCTGCTGGCCTGCGCGCGGCGCAAGCTGCTGGACAAGACGGGCGTGGACAGCCCCTACCTGGAGCAGCTGGGAAGCTGGGGCGGCGCGGCGCGCGACCCGCGTGGCTGGTCGGCCACGCATGTGTATTTCGCGCTGATCCCGGGGCACGACCTGATCCTGGCCAAGGGCGCGAATGCGGCCGATGTGTCGTGGTTTGCCGTCGATGAACTGCTGCGCGAGCCTGCGCTGGCCTTCGACCACGGCGAGATCCTGCGCGCAGCGGTGGAGCGGCTGCGGGGCAAGGTGGAATACACCTCGCTGCCGGCCTTTCTGCTGCCCGAGCCCTTCACGCTGCCGCAGCTGCAGCAGGCCTACGAAGTGGTGCTGGGCCGCCCCGTGGACAAGAGCGGTTTTCGCACGCGCATGATGGCGGCCGGCTTTCTGGTCGAGGCAGGCCAGGTGGAGGGCACGTCACGCCGCCCGGCCATGGGCTACCGCCTGGCCGACCGCAGCGCGCCCGTGGTGTTTCCGCGCACCTTCAGCCCGCGGGGGTGAGGGCGGCCTTCGATCAGGACCAGGATCAGGCGCCCAGCAGGCTGCAAAAGCGCTGCATGTCCACATTGCCGCCGCTGAGGATGATGCCCACGCGCTGGCCGCGCAGCTCTTCGCCTTTCTGGCGCGCGGCGGCCAGGCCCAGGCAGCCGGTGGGCTCGACCACGAGCTTCATGCGCGTGGCCAGGAAGCCCATGGCATCGACCAGTTCGGCATCGCTGGCGGTGAGGATGTCGGTCACGTCGCGCTGGATGATGGGGAAGGTGATGCCGCCCAGGTGCTGGGTCTGGGCGCCGTCGGCAATGGTCTTGGGGGTGTCTATGTGGACGATGCGGCCTGCGCGCAGCGACTGCTGGCCGTCGTTGCCGGCCTCGGGCTCCACGCCGTAGAGCGCGCAGTCGGGGCTGAGCGCGCGTGTGGACAGGGCGGTGCCCGACAGCAGGCCGCCGCCGCCCAGCGGCACGAAGAGGGCGTCCAGCGGGCCGGTTTCCTCGAACAGTTCCTTGGCGGCCGTGCCCTGGCCGGCCAGCACGTCGGCATGGTCGTAGGGCGGGATCAGGGTCAGGCCGTGGCGCTCGGCCAGGTCGCGGCCGATCTGCTCGCGGTCTTCGGTATAGCGGTCGTAGACCACCACCTGGCCGCCATAGCCCTTGGTGGCCGCCACCTTGGCGGCGGGCGCGTCATGCGGCATGACGATGGTGGCGGGAATCTCCAGCAGCCGCGCTGCCAGGGCGATGGCCTGGGCGTGGTTGCCCGAGGAAAAGGCCACCACGCCGGCCTTGCGCTGCGCCGGGCTGAAGCGAGACAGGGCGTTGAAGGCGCCGCGGAACTTGAAGGCGCCCATGCGCTGCAGGTTCTCGCACTTCAGGAAGACACGGGCGCCCAGCGCATCGTCCAGCGTGCGCGAGGTGAGCACGGGCGTGCGGTGGGCATGGCCCTGGATGCGTTGGGCCGCTGCGGCCACGTCGTCATAGGTGGGAAGGCTTGTCATCGGTACGGGAGAGAAGGGGTTGCAGACCGGCGGGGTGCCGGGACCTATTTGGCGTAGCTGTAGACCGTGGCGCGCGACACGCCCAGGTGGGCGGCAATGGTCTCCATGGAGCGGCGCACATCGAGCAGGCCGGCGCCCTTGAGTTCGCGGACCAGGGCGCGGCGCTCCTCGGGCTTGAGGGCGCGCGGCGTGGTCGCCAGGCGGGCCGCGAACTGGTCGATGCGGGCACGCACCGTGTCGGCGCCTGCGCCGGCGCCCGTGGGGTCCAGCATTTCGCGCGCGGGGGTGTCGCCGCTGACGGCGGCAAAGCGGTTGAGCATGCCCTGGAAGCCCTGGAACATCGTCAGGTCCACATTCATGCACAGGGCGGCGATGTAGCGGCCCTCGGAGTCGCGGATGCCGATGGACGTGCTCTTGGCCTGGCGGCCATCGGCGAACTGGTTGGGGTAGTTGGCGATGACCTGCTCGTAGCCGGGGTCGAGGATGCGGGCCAGGCCCAGCTCCGTCGCGCCCTGGCCCACTTCGCGGCCCGACAGGTTGTTGTGGATGGCCAGCACCGCATGGGACGGGTCGAGCAGGTCATGCACCACCACCTCGCAGAACGGGGCAAAGGTCTGGCCCAGGCCTTCGGCGATCTGGGCCAACTGGTCCAGAAGCTGGCGCTGTTCAGGGGTTCGTTGGGTCATATTAGACATTTTGTTTTGAATTGGACAAAATGTCAAAATCCAGACGACTTCTCTGCGCTTTCCACCATGTTCGACACCCTTGTAGACCTGCTGCAATCCCAGGGCGCGCGTTTTCGCGTGCTGGAACATCCGGCCGAAGGCCGCTCCGATTTAGTCGCCGAAATCCGGGGCACCGCCCCCGGCCAGGGCGCCAAGGCCATGCTCTGCAAGAGCCGCGATGCGGCCGGTGCGGGCGATCCCCAGCTGTTCCTGGCCGTGCTGCCCGGCGACCGCAAGCTGGACTTCAAGCGCCTGGCCCAGGCCGTGGGCGTGCGCAAGGCCACGCTGGCCTCGCCCGAGGAGGCCCAGGCCGCCACGGGCTGCGTGATGGGATCGGTGCCGCCGTTCTCCTTCAACCCGCAGGTGCGCCTGGTGGTGGACCCGGCTCTGGTAGAGCGCTTTGGCGAGATCGCCTTCAACGCAGGCCGGCTGGACCGCTCCATCGTGCTGGACTCGGCCGACTATGTGCGCATTGCCCGGCCCGCGCTGCACAGCCTGAGCGGGGAGGGCGCCGATTGACCCGGGGGCCGGGCGGTGCCCACAATCGCAGCAACGCCCGCACACCCTCTCCTGACCATGTCCACCCCTGCGAAGCAGCACCCTGACCGGCCCGATGCGGCCGGCTTTGTGCGTGCGGCGCTGGCTGCTGCCCTGGCCCAGGTGCAGTCGCATCTGGCGGTTTTGGAGGGCGGTGGCAGCGATGCCGAGACCATCCACCAGCTGCGCGTGGCCCTGCGGCGCCTGCGCACCGTGCTGCGTGAGTGCGCGGGGCTGGCGCCCGGCATGCGCGCCGAATGGGATGAGCCCCTGGCCCAGGCCTTTGCGCAGCTTGGCACGCTGCGCGATGCCGATACGTTGGCCGATGTGGTGCGCCCGCTGCTGCAGGCCGCCCATGCGCCCCTGTGCGACTGGACGGCGCCGCAGGCCGTGCAGGCGGATGCAGCCGCTGCCGTGCGCGAGCCGCCGTTCCTGCACGCGCTGGCCGGGATCCAGGCGCTGGCGCAGGCACAGCAGGCAGAGCCATCGGCCCGTTTTGCCCACCTGTCCGCCGCAGGCACGCGCAAGTACCTGGCACGGCGGCTGGCGCGCCTGCACCGCCAGGTGCTGCGCGACGGCCGGCACTTCGACCGCCTGCCGCTGGCGCAGCAGCACCGCGTGCGCAAGCGGCTCAAGCGCCTGCGCTACCTGGCGGACTTTGCCCGGGAATTCTCGCCCGGAATGTGGCCCGGCAAAAAGGGCCGGCGCTTTGCCGAGGCGCTGGTGCCCGCCCAGGACGCGCTGGGCCTGCACAACGACATGGCCGTGGCGGCCGAGCATTTCCATGCCGAGGCCGCGCGCGACCCGCGCGCCTGGTTCGCGGCCGGCTACCTGCAGGCCCGCCTGGCCAGCAG
>NZ_LFJT01000083.1:0-23083 GCF_001682645.1 Delftia sp. JD2 | reverse complement strand
AAGCCGGCGTGTTCATCGCCACGGCGGCCGTGGCCGACTGGCGCCCGGCCACGGCGTCAGACCAGAAGATCAAGAAGGACGGCTCGGGCCAGACCCCCACGCTGACCTTCGTCGAGAACCCCGACATCCTGGCGGCCGCCGCGCAGTCCGAGCCTGCGCGTAGCGGCCGGCTGTACTGCGTGGGCTTCGCCGCCGAAAGCCATGACCTGCTGCAGCACGCCAGCGCCAAGCGCCTGCGCAAGCAGGTGCCGCTGCTGGTGGGCAATATCGGTCCCGCAACCTTTGGGCGGGATGACAATGCCCTGCTGCTGATCGACGAGGCTGGCACCGTGGAGCTGCCGCACGCCTCCAAGTCCCTGCTGGCGCGCCAGCTGGTGGCCGAGATCGCCCGGCGCCTGCCGCCCGTCCGTTGACACCACCGAAGGCCCGCATGTCACAGAACACCTACGAAGGCCCCCGCCACGGCGACTATGTGCGCTATGTGGATGAGCTGCTGCGCGCCAGCCCCCTGTACCGCTCTGCGGCCCACGGCTGGATAGTGCAGGGACGCAGCGATTTCACCGATGCGGTGGCCACGCCGGGCGCGCAGTCCCAGTCCGTGGTCGAGCGCGTGCGCGAGCAGGTGCAGGCTGCGGCCGAGAAGGCGCGCATCGCCGCGCAGCAGGCTTCGGTGCCTGCCTTGCCGGGGCGCCAGCCGTCTGCAGGTGACAGGAACGGCGACAGGAATGGTGGCAGGGCCGATCGCGGCCGGCAGGCGGCGCGGGCACAGCAAGCCCAGGCCTCCTCCGCCGCCAAGGCCGTCAAGAAGACGGTCTTCAAGATAGGTCCGGGCCAGTTGCTGGGTATCGTGATCGGCCTGATCCTGGCCGTGGTGATTCCGGGCATCGGCCCCTTCATCCTGCTGCTCACCATCATCAATGCCATCGTCAAAGGCTTTCGCAGCGGGCTCAAGTCGTCCGGGTGACGGCGCGGGGCACAATGCGCGCTTTGCTTTTCAAGAGAGCCTGCCGTGAGGCGCTCCCCAGATTGTTTCCATGAACGTTGATATCAAGATCCTTGACGCGCGCCTGCGCGAGAACATGCCCGCCTACGCCACGCCGGGAAGCGCGGGCCTGGACCTGCGCGCCTGCATCGATGCGCCGCTGACGCTGGAGCCCGGCCAATGGCAACTGGTGCCCACGGGCATGGCCATGTACCTCAAGGACCCCGGCTACGCGGCCATGATCCTGCCGCGCTCGGGCATGGGTCACAAGCACGGCATCGTGCTGGGCAACCTGGTCGGCCTGATCGACAGCGACTACCAGGGCCAGCTCATGGTCAGCGCCTGGAACCGCTCGACCACGGCCTTCACGCTGCAGCCCATGGACCGCCTGGCCCAGCTGATCATCGTGCCCGTGGTGCAGCCCAGCTTCAATGTGGTCGAGGAGTTCGAGTCGGCTTCCGAGCGCGGCGCGGGCGGCTACGGCTCTACAGGCAAGCAATAAGGCGCTCAGCCAGAAAACGCCCGCAGCCGCGCTGCCCGGGCATCGCTCCAGGGAGGAATCCGCATGGCCAGGCCATCCCGGCGCACGCGCCACCGCCCATCCGCATCATGGACGCGCGTGATGCTGACTCAGGAAGACCGCATGCGCCGCCGCCTGCAGCAGCGCCACTGGCTGCGCCTGCATGCGGCGCTGACGGGCGGGTTGAGCCTGGCAGGCATGTCGCTGTTGAGTCTGGGCCTGCTGCACGCGGGCATGCACAGCATGGCGCTGCGCTATGGCGTGGCCCTGGCCTGCGGCTATCTGCTGTACCTGCTGCTGCTGCGCCTGTGGGCCGAGTGCATGCTGCGCCGCGACTGGGAGGGGTCCGATGTTCCCGATGTGACGCCCGGCGGCAGCGGTTCTTCACCGGCCCGCACGCCGGAGGCTGGCGGATTCGACAGCGGGCAGGGCGGCTCGTATGGCGGCGGTGGCTCCAGCGGCAGCTGGGATGACGGCGGCGCCATGTCCGAGGCCGCTTCCTCGGCCTCGCAAGGCTTTGATGTGCCGGGCATCGATGGTCTGGACGAAGGCGCCGTCGTCCTGGTCCCCGTGCTGCTGGTGTTTGCGGCGCTGCTGGTCGCGGTCACGGGGGCAGGGTCGTTGCTGTGGCTGGTCTTTGGGGCCGACCTGTTCCTGGCCGTGGCGGTGGAGGTGGCCTTTGCGCTGCTGATGGCGCGCACGCTCTATGTGGTGGAGCGCGAGGGCTGGCTGCTGGCCGCGCTGCGCCTGAGCTGGAAGCCGGTGCTGGGCGCACTGGTGGCCGCCGTGGCGCTGGGCGCGCTGGCCGACTGGCTGTTTCCGCAGGCAGACACCCTGGTGCAGGTGCTGCGTGCGCTGAGAGGACACTGAAAGGCCCCTGAGAGGGCACAGAGCCGCTGCTGTGCGGCTCCTGCCGTCACGCCTGTCTTTTTGCCCCCGGCAGGCGCAGCTGCATGCGCAGGCCGCCCAGCGGCGAGCGGCTGGCCGCGATGCTGCCGCCATAGGTCTGCACCAGGTCACGCACGATATCCAGACCCAGGCCTGCGCCGGGCCTGCGTTCGTCCAGGCGCTCGCCGCGCTCGAAGATGCGGCCAAGGTCGGCGTCTTCGATGCCGGGGCCGTCATCGTCCACCGTCAGCAGCAAGGGGCCGCCGGCCTGATCGTGCTCCAGGCCCTGGACTTCCAGGCTCACGGCCTGGGCTGCCCACTTGCCGGCGTTGTCCAGCAGGTTGCCCAGGATTTCCATCAGGTCCTGGCCATCGCCCAGAAAGTCCCAAGGCTGCACATCGCCCTTCAGCGCGAAGCGGATGCCGCGGCCGGCGTGCAGCCGCTCCATGGTGCGCACCAGCGAGGCCAGCGGCGGCTCCAGCGGCGTGCGCAGGCCCGTGGCCTGGCGGGCCGCAGCGCGGGCGCGTGCCAGATGGTGGTCCACCTGGCGGCTGGCGCTGGCGACCTGCTCGCGGACCAACTCGGCCAGCGTCCCGCCTTCCTGCGCGGCGGCATTGCCGAGGATGGACAGCGGCGTGTTCACCGCATGGGCCAGGTTGCCGGCCTGCGTGCGCGCGCGCTGCACCATGTCGGCGTTCACATCCAGCACATGGTTGAATTCCTGCACCAGGGGGCGCAGTTCCTGGGGAAACCGGCCTTCGAGGCGCGGCGTTGCCCCCTTGCGCACGTCGGACAGGCCTTTGCGCAGCAGCTGCAGCGGCCGCAGCGCCAGGCGCAGCTGCAGCACCACGGCCAGCACCAGCCCGGCCGCCAGCGTGCCCAGTGCGGCGATCAGCATGGTGGTGAAGCGCTGCATCGGCTCGGCCAGCAGGGCGCTGTCGGCCGCAACGATCAGGCGCAGCGGCGGCGCGTCGGCTTCGGGCAATTGCAGGGGGCGTGCCACGGCCACGAGCTGGTGGCCCTGGCCATCGGGCAGCATGCCCGTGCTCAACGCCGTGTCTTCCCGGTGTTCACCGGGATTGCCGGCATCGGCGCGGAACTGGTGCCAGTCCAGCGTCTGGTCCCACAGCGAACGAGAGCGCAGCAAGCCGGCCTTCTCGGGCGGACCCGCGCCATCGCTCACCTGGTCGATCTGCCAGTACAGGCCCGACAGCGGCTGCGCCAGGCGCGGATCGCCCACGGCCAGCCCGACTTCGATGCGCCCTCCGGGCAGGCTGTTGACGGCTGCGCTGAGCTGGTCGAGCTGCAGCACCAACTGCGCCTGCAACTGCTGCGCGATGTGGTCGCGGAACAGGCCGCGCAGCCCCCAGCCGGCCAGCAGCACGGCCGCCAGCACCCAGGCCAGCGTGCCGGCCAGCAGGCGCAGGCGCAGCGAATCACCGAGCCGGGATACCTGTCTTTCCTGTGGCGCGTTCATGCAGCGGGCGCGCCTTCCACCAGCCGGTAGCCCAGGCCGCGCACGGTCTCTATGCTGCCGGCCGGCAGCTTCTTGCGCAGGCGGCCGACGAAGACCTCGATGGTGTTGGAGTCGCGGTCGCTGTCCTGCGGGTAGATGTGTTCGGACAGTTCGGTGCGCGATATCACCTGCCCCACGCGCTGCATCAGCAGGGCCAGCACCTTGAATTCATGGCTGGTGAGCGTCAGCGGCTGGCCGGCGACGCTCACGCGGGCATGGCGCGAGTCCAGCACGATGGGGCCGCATTGCCACTGGGCGCTGGCGTGCGGGCTGAGCCGGCGCAGCAGGGCGCGCAGGCGGGCCATCAGCTCTTCCATGTGGAAGGGCTTGGCCAGATAGTCGTCGGCGCCGGCATCCATGCCGGCCACCTTCTCATGCCAGGCGCCGCGCGCCGTGAGGATCATCACGGGCATGACCCGGCCCTGCGCACGCCAGGCGCGCAGCACGGTGAGCCCGTCGCGCACGGGCAGGCCCAGGTCCAGCACGGCGGCGTCGAATTCCTCGACCTCGCCCAGGTACTGGGCCGTTGCGCCGTCCGCGGCCGTCTCCACCGTATGGCCTGCCTGCTGCAAGGCCTGTACCAGTTGCCCGCAGAGCGTGGGCTCGTCTTCCACCACGAGGATTCGCATCTGCGTCTAGTCCTTGCGCTTGAAGCTCAGCACCTTGCCATCGCGTGCATCGATCTTGAGCTTGGCCACGCGGCCGCCCGATTGCAGCAGCCGGATCTCGTAGATGAAGCGGCCGTCGTCATGCTCGAACTCGACCTTGATGACCTGGCCCTGGTAGTCGCGCTCGACCTGGTCGAGCACGGTGCGCAGCGGCAGCACGCGGCCTTGCTGCAGGGCCTGGCGTGCGAGTTCATGGTCGCTGTCGCCGGCGTCCGAGGGCGTGGTCCAGGATGCCAGGGCCGCCGCCATCAGCAGCAGTGCGGCCAGCAGCATCCAGGACCTGCGAGGAATGGAGAAGGATGGAGTGGGCATGGAAAATTTTATAGCCCAGCGTGGATGAACCTCAGATGAACGGCTGCTTCAGCTTGCGTTCATGGCCTGCATCGAACAATGGCTGCACGCCGTCGCAATCCAACGGAAACGAAGGCGCAGCAGCCGGCAGATGCGGCCTTTTCAAATGCATCGCCAGCCCAATCGCCGACCCAATCGCCGGCCCAGTCGCCGGCCCAGTCGCCGTCCTTCACATGCCAAGGAGAACCTCATGCCTTCCATCCGACAACTGATTTCCCGCGCTGCACGCCATGGCCTGACGGGCCTGGGCATTGTTCTGATCGCCACTGCCGGGCTGGTCGCCCAGGTGCAGGCCCAGGCAGCCGCCACGGGCGGGCCATCCGTGACCGTACAGGCCGGCGAGGCCGTGGCCACCACGGTGGCCTCCGTGCGCGGCGCCTTCCAGGGGCCGGGCCTGAGCATCCGCGAAATCTTCGAGCGCATGGAAGTCCTGGGCTACCGCGACCTGCGCGAGATCGAGTGGGAGGACGGCCTCTACCAGGTCAAGGGCCAGACTGGCGATGGCCGCCCTGTGAAGCTCTACGTCGATGGCAACAACGGCAACGTGCTCAGCATCCGCGCACGCAATTGAGGCCGGGCGGGCAGGCTGATTTTTGTCAGCAAGTGTTCTGTCCGGTCGGCAGGCATGCGGCCTGGGACGTTGAAGCGGTATGCAGCCGCCGGCCGGTCCGGTGGCTGCCCTTGATCGATCCACGGACAGTACACAGGAGATTCTCATGCCTTCCATTCATCGCTTGAGCGCCATGGGCGCCGGCTGCATTGCCGCGCTGATGCTCAGCGCCTGCGCGGGCTACCCCCAGCAGGGCGGATACCCGGGTGGCGGCTACCCTGCCGGTGGCTATCCAGCCGGCGGCTATCCGACCAGCGGCTACCCCAGCGGTGGCTATCCCAACGGCGGCCAGCCCGGCACGGCCTACCCGGGCGGCGGTGGCTATGCGCAGCAGGGGCGCGTGACCAATGTGCAACTGGTGCAGATCCAGCAGCCCAGCGGCATTGGCGGCTCGGGCATAGGCGCCGGGGCCGTGGTGGGCGGCGTGGTCGGCGGGGTGCTGGGCCGCCAGGTGGGCAAGGGCAGTGGGCGCGACATCGCCACCATTGCGGGCGTGGTGGGCGGTGCCATGGCGGGCAATGCCATCGAGAAGAACACCGGCCCTGGCGACCTGCGCGATGTCTACCGCGTCACCGTGCAGTTGAACGACGGCAGCACGCGCGTGTTCGACTACCAGAACAATCCGCAGCTGCGCATAGGCGAGAGCGTGCGCGTGGACAATAACCAGCTGATTCGCTGAGTACCAGGCTCGCTCCATGCAAAAGGGCTCCCCGCAGGGAGCCCTTTGCCATTTCAGCGCGGCAATTTCAGTGCAGCGTGTCGTTGCCCGGCGCCATGGGCTGGATGCGGAAGAAGCCGGTACCGGCCGAGCCGCGGCCGATTTCTTCCTCGGTGGCTTCGCGCACGCCTTCGACCTTCAGGTGCAGGCGCAGCGCAATGCCGGCCAGCGGGTGGTTGCCGTCCAGCACCACGTGCTCGGGATAGATTTCCGTGACGGTGTAGAGCAGATCGGGCTGCACGGCGCTGCAGCCCTTGGGCAGAGCGCTGGCCTCGAAGCTCATGCCTTCTTCCAGCTCGGCCGGGAACAGGGCGCGCGGCTCCAGGAAGATCAGGCTTTCGTTGTAGTCGCCAAAGGCTTCCTCGGGCTCCAGGTGCAGGTCCAGGGTCTTGCCCTGGCCGTGGCCCTGCAGAGCTTCCTCGATGCGCTTGAGCAGATCGTCGCCGCCGACCAGGAACTCCACGGGCTCATCGAGCACGTCCAGTTCCTCGCCCAGGGTGTCCTTGAGGGTCCAGGTCAGAGCGACCACGCATTGTTCTGTGATTTCCATGGTGTGCAGCTTGTGCGGCCCATGCCGCGGTGGGGAAAAAGAAAGACCGCCGCGCGCGCCCGTGTTTGACGAAGGCGTGCCGGCGGCCGCGTTGGCGCGATTTTCCCACGGCTGCCCAGCTGCTGCGCAGGCCGGGCAGCGAGTCCTGCCGATCAGAACGGATAGTGGCGGGGGGTGGTCTGCATGGTGATCCAGCGCGTCTCGGTGAACGCATCGATGCCTGCCTGGCCGCCGAAGTGGCCGTAGCCCGAGTTTTTCACGCCGCCAAAGGGCATCTGTGCCTCGTCATGCACGGTGGGGCCGTTGACGTGGCAGATGCCGGCCTCGATGCGCGCGGCCACGCGCCAGCCGCGTGCGGTGTCGCGGGTGTAGACGGACGAGGACAGGCCGAATTCGTTGTCATTGGCCATGGCGATGGCCTGCTCCTCGCCGCGCACGCGCACGATAGCCTTGACGGGGGCGAAGGTTTCCTCGCGGAAGATGTCCATCTCGGGCGTGACGCCGTCGATCAGCGTGGCGGCCATCAGGGTGTTGGTGGCCTTGCCGCCGCACAGCAGCCTGGCGCCCTTGGCCAGCGCGTCGTCGATCAGGCGGTTGGCACGCTCCACGGTGGCCATGTCCACCACCGAGCCCAGCACCACGGGGCCCTTGCGCGGATCGCCCAGCGGCAGCGAGGTGGCACGGGCCACCAGCTTGTCCAGGAAATCGCCGGCCACGGACTCGTCCACGATGATGCGTTCGGTGGACATGCAGATCTGGCCGGAGTTGGCGAAGGCACCGAAGGTGCAGCCGGCCACGGCGGCGTCGATGTCGGCATCGTCCAGCACCACGAAGGGCGCCTTGCCGCCCAGCTCCAGGATGGCGGGCTTGAGGTACTTGGCGCAGGTCTGGCCGAGGATGCGGCCCACGCGCGTGGAGCCGGTGAAGTTCACGCGGCGCACGGCCGGGTGGGCCACCATGGCTTCGACCACGGCACCGGCATCTTCGGGCGCATTGGTCACGAAGTTGACCACGCCGGGCGGCAGGCCGCCTTCCTGCAGGGCCTCGATGATCAGGCCGTGCGTGGCGGGGCACAGTTCCGAGCCCTTGAGCACCACGGTGTTGCCGCAGGCCAGCGGCGTGGCAATGGCGCGCACGGCCAGGATGACGGGTGCATTCCAGGGCGCAATGCCCAGCACCACGCCAGCGGGCTGGCGCACGGCCATGGCCAGGCTGCCGGGCACGTCAGAGGGAATGATCTGGCCATTGATCTGGGTGGTCAGCGATGCGGCCTCCAGGAACATGTTGGCGGCCAGGTGCACGTTGAAGCCGGCCCAGATGCCCGAGGCGCCCGTCTCGGCGGCCATGGCGGCGGCAAACGCCTCGGTCTTGGCCTCCAGCGCCTGCGATGCCTTCATCAGCATCTGGCGGCGTTCGGTCGGGCCCAGTGCGGCCCAGGCGGGGAAGGCCTTTTGCGCGGCCTCGACGGCGCGCACGGCATCTTCGGGCGTGGCGGCCGGGGCGCGCGTGGCCACCGATCCGTCCAGCGGATTGCGGCGCTCGAAGGTGGCGCCGTTGCCGGCCTGTGCGGCCTGGCCTGCGATGAGCATGGTTTGTTCGATCATGACTGTCTCCTTGGTATGCGGTTGTGGCCTGGGCGTTGGCGCTGCCTGGCGTGCCGGTCATCGTAGAAGCAGGCGATGGCGCAGGCAGCCCGCTGCGCGCACAAAGCGCATGACGGATCGTGCACAGGCTCCGGGGTTTACCCTTGTCCTGGCTGTCCGCGGGGAAAGCCATGGGGCGCGACGGGCCTGCACTTTCCCATAATCACGTCCATGGCCGCACACAGATCCTTCACCCGTGCGGCGAGCAGGAGAGACCGCACATGACCGATGCCATGGTGTTGAGCACCGACGGACTGCCGCCCGGCGAGACGGCGTCGGCCTGGCACGCCTGGATGTCGCGCCTGTTTGCGGGCCTGGATACCGATGTCTATGGCGATCGCCTGTTCGAAGGCCATGTGCGCGTGGCCAATGCCGGCGATGTGGTGCTGACCCGTCTGGAGGCGGGCCGCCACCGCGTCATGCGCAGCATGCAGGGCCTGCGCGCCCATGAGTCCCCCTATCTGAAGATCGTCGCGCCCTGGGAGGGCGTGGCCAGCGTGCGCCAGCACAACCGCGAGGCCAGCGTGCGCAAGGGCAGCTGGGTGATCTATGACACGGCGCAGGAGTACGAGGTCACCAACCCCGAATGGTCCGAACACCTCATCGTGATGCTGCCGCGCCAGGCCATCGTGGAACGGGGCATCCGGCTGGAAGGGCTGATGGGGCGCAACGTGGGCGGCAGCTCGGGCATTGCCCGCATCGCGCTGGAAACCATGCGCAGCACCTACCAGGAGTTGCCCGGCATGGCGCCGCATCTGGCGCGCCGCGCGGGCGAGCTGCTGGTGGACATGGTCCATCTGTCGCTGCAGGAGCTGGCCGGGCAGGGCACGGCAGGCACGCAGCAGCTGGCGCTGCAGGACCGCATCCGCGCCCATGTGGCGGCCCATCTGCGCGACCCGGGCCTGTCGGTGGAGTCCGTGGCCGCCGCGCTCAACTGCAGCAAGCGCCATCTGCACAACGCCTTTGCGGACAGCCAGACTAGCCTGGGCGCCTTCATACAGCACAGCCGCCTGGAGCTGTGCATGCGCGAGCTGCTGCAGCCCGCCCAGGCGCAGCGCACCATCACCGAGGTCGCCATGGATTGCGGCTTTGGCAGCACCGCGCATTTCAGCCGCGCTTTCAAGATCTATACGGGTCTGTCGCCCTCGGATTTCAGGGCCATGCGCAAGCCGGCCGGCTGACTGCCACGAAGCCATTGCGGGGCAGCTTGCGCTGGCGCCAGGACAGGGCAATGCCCGCATAGGACAATGCCGCCCTGTCTCTTCGCTCACTTCGGACCATTTCATGGACACCAACACACCGCTTGCCCTGCTGGGCGGGCTTACCGCTTCCCAATTCATGCGCCGCCACTGGCACAAGAAGCCCTTGCTGGTGCGCCAGGCAATCCCGGGCTTCAAGCCCCTGATTCCCCGCGCCAGGCTGCTGGCCATGGCAGGCGAGGACGGTGTGGAGTCGCGCCTGATCCAGCAGCAGGACGGTGGCCAATGGAAGCTCAGCCACGGCCCGCTGTCGCGCCGCAGCCTGCCCTCGCTGCAAAAGCCCGGATGGACCGTGCTCGTGCAGGGCGTGGATCTGCACGACGACGGCGTGCACCAGCTGATGCAGCAGTTCCGCTTCGTGCCCGAGGCGCGGCTGGACGATCTGATGATCAGCTTTGCCACCGACCAGGGCGGCGTCGGCCCGCATTTCGACAGCTACGACGTCTTCCTGCTGCAGGCGCATGGCCGCCGGCGCTGGCGCATCGGCCGCCAGAAGGACCTGTCGCTGCAGCCCGATGTGCCGCTGAAGGTGCTCTCGAATTTCGAGCCCGAGGAGGAGTTCGTGCTCGAGCCCGGCGACATGCTCTACCTGCCGCCCAAGTGGGCCCATGACGGCATCGCCGAGGGCGAGTGCATGACCTACTCCATCGGCTTTCGCTCGCCCGCGCGCGACGAACTGGCCCGCGAGCTGCTGCTGCGCATGTCCGACGAGCCCGATGAACCCGAAGCGCCCATGGTCTACCGCGATCCCGACCAGCCCGCCGTCGAGGCTCCGGGCGAGATTCCGTCGAGCCTGCACGACTTCGCGCGCAAGGCGCTGGAGCGCGCGCTGGCCGAGCCGCTGGCGCTGGAGCGCGCTCTGGGCGAGTACATGACCGAGCCCAAGGCCAATGTCTGGTTCGAGCATGGCGAGGAACACGGCATGTTCGAGAGCGTGGTCCTCGACCGCCGCACGCGCATGATGTATGACGCAAAACACATCTTCATCAACGGCGAAAGCTATCTGGCCGGTGGCCGCGATGCCACCCTGATGCGCAAGCTGGCCGATACGCGCGCCCTGTCACGCGCCGATCTGGCCAAGGCCAGCGATGACGCGCTGGAGCTGCTGTCCTCCTGGTTTGACGCCGGCTGGGTGCGAGGCGGGCCGCTGTCCTGAACCGGGTAGACGCTGTGACGCAGTCATGCTAAGTTCGGGCATTCACCGTTGACAGCGTTCTGCTGATTCAAGGCGGACTCTGATAGATTTGTAAAGAATTGTCTTGAGTTCGTCAGTAAATTGACAGCAACCTGGTTTTGTTACACAGTGGACGCCAAGGCAGCTTCTTGCTGCCCCATTCGGACTTGGCAAGAGGATTTGTGCGGAATTGTTCAGAGGTTGTCAGTTTCAGTCAGCCTCGAAAAAATCTCCCTATAATTCGCTCCAAGTCGAATGAATGTGTTTGACGTGGCCTGGCTGCCGCGTACCGGTTGCCCGCATCCGGTGGCGCAAGTGGCGGGGCCCCTCCTGTGTACTGTCTTCTTACCTACTCTCTAGGAAACTGTGATGAAGAACTCTCTGATCCTGGCTACCGTGATCGCTGCTGCAGCTCTGGCCGCTTGCGGCAAGAAGGAAGAGGCTCCGGCCCCCGCTCCCGCACCCGCCGTTGAAGCTCCCGCACCGGCAGCTCCCGCTCCCGCAGAAGCTCCTGCTGCTCCCGCCGCCGACGCAGCAGCACCTGCCGCTGATGCAGCCGCTCCTACTGCTGTTGCTCCCGATGGTGCCGCTGCAGACGCCGCCAAGGCTGCTGCCGACGCTGCCGCCAAGGAAGCCACCAAGCAGTAATTCGGCCCTCGCCGATGGCAGAGGTTTCGGCCTCTGCCGCGAAAAAACCGCATCCTTCGGGCTGCGGTTTTTTTTTCGTCTTCGCTTTGCTTTGGTCCAGTAAAAAAGCCACCGGCAAATGACTGCGCGGTGGCTGCAAGCCAAGGGCGGACGCTGCCGCCCCAAGGCCCGAAAAGAGGCTTGCTTACTTCATGTCGTCGGTGATGACGCGCACGATGCGCTGGGCATTGGCCGATGTCTCGGGCTGGCCCTGGGTGTTGAGCACGGTGACGGTGGACTTGTCGCCTTCGCTGCGCACCTGGATCTGGTACTTGACCGGCGCGGCCGCATCGGGCGAGCGGCTGAACAGCTTGCTGAAGAAGCCCTTGGGCTCGACCTTGGCGTCAGGCGCGACATAGCGCACGAAGTAGATGCCGCGGCTGCGGTCACGGTCCTCCACGGTGAAGCCCGTGCGGTCCAGGGCCACGCCGACACGGCGCCATGCGCGGTCAAAGCCTTCGTCGATCTGCAGCACGGGCTGTCCGTTGGCGGATTCCATGCGCACGCTGCCGGTGGCGGCTGCCGTGGTGGTGTTGGCCTTGGCCACGGCATCGGCCTGCTCCTGGCTCACGCCGAGCTTGACCATCAGGCGGCGCAGGAATTCGGTTTCCAGTTCCGGGTCGGAGGGGCGCGGCTGCCAGATGGTCTGGTCCTTCTGGGCGCTGGTGTAGACCTCCTGCATGCCGCGGTGCGTGATGTAGACCTCGGTGGAGCCATCGGCCGAGCGCTCCAGGCGTGTGCGGAAGCGGTCGCGCTCGCTGGTGGAATACAGGCCGTCGAAGACCTTGCCCAGCGTCTTGCGGATCACGTCCTGCGGGATCTTGGCGCGGTTCTCGGCCCAGTCGGTCTCGATGATGCCGAGCTGACGGTCTTCGGTGGTGAAGATGAAGCCGTTTTCCAGCCAGAAGTCACGCACCGGCTCCCACAGCTGGTCGGCAGGGCGCTTGATCACCAGCCAGCGCTGCTCGCCGTTGCGCTCGATGCGCACATCGCCCATTGCAACGGTAGCAGTGCGGCCTTCGCTGGGCTTTTGCGCCTTGGAGTTGGCTTCCATGGCTGCGGCGGAGACCACGCCGCCGGGCACGGCATAGCGCGAATCCGTGGACAGCTGGGTCAGATCCGGGGGGACTTCCAGGGTGGGCGCCTGCTGCTTGCCGGCGCTCTTGTAGTCGATCTTGCTCTCTTGGAACGTGGTCGTGCAGGCTGTCAGGCCGATGGCCAGGCTCAGCAGGCTCAGACGTGCAATGGGCTGTTTCACGCGAATATCCTTGGTGCGTTCGGTCGGTGGGGCGGGGCGCCTCACAGCAGGCCAGCGGAGCCCAGGGCGGCTTCCACGGTGGCTTCCAGGTTCTTGCTCAGAGGTGTCATCGGCAGGCGCATGGCCGGGCCGCACAGGCCCAGGCGCGCTGCGGCCCACTTGACGGGAATGGGGTTGGCCTCGACGAAGAGGTTCTTGTGCACGGGCATCAGGCGCAGCTGGATGTCCATGGCGGTGCGCACATCACCGGCCAGGGCCGCCTTGCACAGATCGCTCATCAGGCGTGGCGCCACGTTGGCCGTGACGCTGATGTTGCCATGGCCGCCGCACAGCATCAGGGCCACAGCGGTCGGGTCATCGCCGGAGTACACGCCGAAGTCCTTGGGCACTTCACGGATCAGCCATTGGGCGCGCTCGATGTTGCCCGTGGCTTCCTTGATGCCGATGATGGCGGGGATCTGCGCCAGGCGCAGCACGGTGTCGTGCTGCATGTCGGCCACGGAGCGGCCGGGCACGTTGTAGAGCACCACCGGCAGGTCGCCCACCGCTTCGGCAATCGCCTTGAAGTGCTGGTACTGGCCTTCCTGCGTGGGCTTGTTGTAGTAGGGCACGACCTGCAGCTGGCTGTCGGCGCCGACC
Organism: Delftia sp. JD2; assembly: GCF_001682645.1. Taxonomy (NCBI): domain Bacteria; kingdom Pseudomonadati; phylum Pseudomonadota; class Betaproteobacteria; order Burkholderiales; family Comamonadaceae; genus Delftia; species Delftia sp. JD2. Next base: position 9,620 of record NZ_LFJT01000083.1, on the reverse strand, counting down.
TTCTTGGCGTAGCGGGCCAGCTCGATGGCTTCGTGCGTGCTGTTGGCGCCGCAGCCGGCCATCACGGGCACGCGGCCTGCGGCCTGCTCGACGGACACGCGGATGATTTCGCAGTGCTCCTCCACGTTGACGGTGGGGGATTCACCTGTCGTTCCCACCACGCCGATGCAGTCCGTGCCTTCGGCCACATGCCAATCGATGAGTTTTCGCAGCGCCGGGTAGTCAACACTACCGTCCTCGTGCATGGGCGTGATGAGGGCAACGATGCTGCCAGTGAGAGCGACGGAGGAGGATGTCATGTCCGCAAGAAAAAACGGGAAAGGATCATTCTAACGAGTGTCGGAGGCAGGCCCAAGGCGGGCGCCTGTAGGGATTCAGGCGATTGCAGAGCCTGACGCCTTCTGATGCGCCAGCATGGCCACGGGTTCCCGGCCTGTTGCATCGGGGCGCAGTGCCGCAATGCGCTGGACCATGCGATCGGGCTCGCCCAGCTGGCCGTGCTCGTAGGCCACGATGTGCCAGCCCGCGCAGGCCTGCAGCAGCTCGCCGGGCGCCAGCAGGAAATCGGGGCGGGAAGGCTTGCCGAAAGCCTCATTGCCCTGGGCAAAGGTTTCGTACAGCAGCACGCCGCCGGGGGCCACGCTGTCCAGCAGTGCCGGCCACAGAGGGCGCCACAGATAGTGGGTCACGACCACGGCGCCGAACTGCCGGCCGGGCAGGGGCCAGGGGCCGTTTTCGATGTCGGCGCACAGCAGCTCGCCCACGCCCTGCAGGCCGGCCAGGGCCTGGGCGTCGCGGTCCACGCCGGTGACGGCGTGGCCACGCGCATGGAACCAGCGCATGTGCCGGCCGGGCCCGCAGGCCACGTCAAGCACCGAGGCCTGGGGTGCCAGAAGGTGCGACCAGCGTTGGATCCAGGGCGAGGGCGGCGTGGCTGCGTGCATGTGCAATTTTGGAAATAAAGTGAAAGCGGCCGACATTGTGCCGGCAGGCCTTCGCCGCTGCCGCTTCCATTTCAGAAGCAGGCCCAGATCTGGTCTGCCATGCCCAGCATGAACTGCGGCTGCAGGTAGAGCATGAAGACCAGGCCCAGCACCAGCAGCACGGCGGCCCACAGCGCCAGCCTGCGCAGGATGCGTGGGCGGGGCCTGGTGGATGTGGTCATGGATGTCGTCATGTCAGGCAGCGGCCTGGGCTGCGCGCAACCGTGCCACGGGGGCTTCGCGTATGGGCAGGTTCAGCAGGCCGGCGGCCACGCCCAGGCCGATGGCCAGGTACCAGACCACCTGGTAGCTGCCCGTGTGGTCATAGAGATAGCCGCCCAGCCAGACGCCCAGGAAGCTGCCCACCTGGTGGCTGAAGAACACCATGCCGCTCAACATGGACAGATGCTGCACGCCGAAGATCTGGGCCACGGTGGCATTGGTCAGCGGCACGGTGGACAGCCACAGCAGGCCCATGGCGGCAGAGAAGATGTAGACCGACCAGGGCGTCAGCGGCGCCAGCAGGAAGAGCACGATCACCACCGAGCGCGTGAAGTAGATGGTGGACAGCAGGTAGCGCTTGGGCAGGCGCTGGCCCAGGTTGCCGGCCACGTAGGTGCCAACGATGTTGAACAGCCCCACCAGCGCCAGCGAGATGCTGGCCACCTGCGGTGCCAGGCCGTAGTCCTTGAGGTAGCTGGGCATGTGCACGCCGATGAACATCACCTGGAAGCCGCAGACGAAGTAGCCGGCCGTCAGCAGCACGAAGCTGGGCGTGCGCAGAGCTTCGGCGACGGCCTGGCCCGCGCTCTGGTCGCGCACGGGACGGGCGTTGCCTGCCTGGAAGCCCGGCTCGCGCAGGCCGAAGGCCAGCGGAATGATCATCAGCGCGCACAGCGACAGCAGCAGCAGGGCGTTGGACCAGCCGAAGTTCGAGATCAGGCTGCCTTCCACGGGCACCATGAAGAACTGGCCGAAGGAGCCTGCCGCCGCCGTCACGCCCATGGCCCAGCTGCGCCGCGCCACGGGAATCTGGCGGCCCAGCACACCGTAGATCACGGCATAGGTGGTGCCGGCCTGGGCTGCGCCTATCACCACGCCGGCCGTCAGGGCGAACCAGGTTGTCGTGGGCGCCATGGCCATGCCGGCCAGGCCCAGCGCATACAGCAGCGCGCCCACCAGGAGCACGCGGAAGGCGCCGAAGCGGTCGGCCAGCATGCCGCCGAAGATGCCGAGCACGCCCCAGGACAGGTTCTGGATGGCGATGGCCAGCGCGAAGGACTCGCGCGTCCAGCCCATCTCCTGGGTGATGGGCTGCAGCCACAGGCCGAAGCCGTGGCGGATTCCCATGGACAGCGTCACGACTGCGCCCCCGCACAGCAGTATCTGCACCATGGACATGGGTTGGTTGTTTTTTTGCATGCGGCAAACTTTAGCGAAACTCCGGGTTTTGCGCTGTGCCGCTTGGGTCGCCCATGCGCCAGCGCGGCCCTTGATGGCAGCGGCTTTTTCGGGATAGTCAATGTCAATGACTGTGAATGCATCCAGCACTGAGCCGGGCCGCGCACTACAATCCGCCCCCATGGCAGTCAAACCATCTCCCACTTCCGCCAGCGAATACTCCGAAGGCTCGATACGCGTGCTCAAGGGCCTTGAGCCCGTCAAGCAGCGTCCCGGCATGTACACGCGCACCGACAACCCCCTGCATGTGCTGCAGGAGGTGATCGACAACGCGGCCGACGAGGCACTGGCCGGCTTCGGCAAGAAAATCCGCTTCACCCTGCATTCCGACGGCTCCTACAGCGTCGAAGACGACGGCCGGGGCATCCCCTTCGGCATGCATCCCGAGGAAAAGGCGCCCGTGGTGGAGCTGGTCTTCACGCGGCTGCATGCGGGCGGCAAGTTCGACAAGGGCAAGGGCGGCGCCTACAGCTTCTCGGGCGGCCTGCACGGCGTGGGCGTCTCGGTCACGAATGCACTGGCCACGCGCCTTGAGGCCTGCATCCACCGCGAGGGCAAGGTGGCCACCATCGCCTTCTCGGGCGGCGACGTGGTCGAGCCCCTGCAGTCGCGGCCGCTGGCCGCGGGCGAACGCAAGCAGGGCACGACCGTGCGCGTGTGGCCCGATGCCCGCTATTTCGAATCGCCCCAGCTGCCCATGGGCGAGCTGATGCACCTGCTGCGCAGCAAGGCCGTGCTCATGCCCGGCGTCTCGGTGACCCTGGTCAACGAGAAGACGCGCGACACCCAGACCTGGCAGTTCAAGGGCGGCCTGCGCGACTACCTGCAGCAAAGCCTGCATGGCGAGGCGGTCATCCCCCTGTTCGAGGGCGAGGGCTTTGCCGACCGCCACCACGACAGCTTTGCCGAAGGCGAGGGCGCCGCCTGGTGCGTGGCCTTCACCGAGGACGGCGCACCACTGCGCGAAAGCTATGTCAACCTGATCCCGACCACCGCCGGCGGCACGCATGACAGCGGCCTGCGCGACGGCCTGTTCCAGGCGGTCAAGGCCTTCATCGAGATGCACTCGCTGCTGCCCAAGGGCGTCAAGCTCATGCCGGATGACGTCTTTGCGCGCGCCAGCTATGTGCTCAACGCCAAGGTGCTGGACCCGCAGTTCCAGGGCCAGATCAAGGAGCGCCTGAACTCGCGCGATGCCGTGCGCCTGGTCAGCGGCTATGTGCGCCCCGCGCTGGAGCTGTGGCTCAACGAGCACGTGGAATGGGGCCGCAAGCTGGCCGAGATCGCCATCAAGGCCGCGCAGACCCGCCAGAAGGCGGGCCAGAAGGTCGAAAAGCGCAAGGGCTCGGGCGTGGCCGTGCTGCCGGGCAAGCTCACCGATTGCGAAAGCCGCGACCTGAGCCTGAACGAGGTCTTCCTGGTCGAGGGCGACTCGGCCGGCGGCAGCGCCAAGATGGGCCGCAACAAGGAAACCCAGGCCGTGCTGCCCCTGCGCGGCAAGGTGCTCAACACCTGGGAAGTGGACCGCGACCGGCTGTTCGCCAACAACGAAATCCATGACATCTCGGTGGCCATCGGCGTGGACCCGCATGGCCCCAACGACACGCCCGACCTGTCGGGCCTGCGCTACGGCAAGGTCTGCATTCTTTCGGATGCCGACGTGGACGGCTCGCACATCCAGGTGCTGCTGCTGACGCTGTTCTTCCGCCATTTCCCCAAGCTCATCGAGGCCGGCCACATCCATGTGGCGCTGCCGCCGCTGTTCCGTGTGGACGTGCCTGCGCGCGGCAAGAAGCCTGCGGCCAAGATGTACGCGCTGGACGAGGGCGAGCTGACCGCCATCCTGGACAAATCGGCCAAGGACGGCGTGCCGCGCGAGAAATGCCAGATCAGCCGCTTCAAGGGCCTGGGCGAGATGAATGCGGAGCAGCTGTGGGAGACCACGCTCAACCCCGACACGCGCCGCCTGCTGCCCGTGCAGTTCATGAACCTGGACTTCGCGGCGGCCGAGCAGGTCGTCACCAAGCTCATGGGCAAGGGCGAGGCCGCAGCGCGCCGCGAGCTCATGGAGCTCCATGGCGACTCCATTGAAGTCGACATCTGACCCGTGACTGTGCTCCGCGCCGCCCCGAAGCACCGCCCGCACCTGGCGCGCGGCGCCGGGGTGCGCGCGCTGGCGGCGCTGGGCCTGGCCCTGGCGCTGTGGGGGCTGGCGCGGCCGGCGCATGCCGATCTCTGGGCCTTCGTGGACGAGCGCGGCATCACGCACTTCGCTGCCGAGGCGCTGGACGAGCGCTACAGGCTGTACTTTCGCGGCTCGGTCTATGACAGCGCCGAGCAGGGGCTCAAGCCCCCGATGGTGCAGGCCGAGGCCGCTGCCGACGCTGACGGCAGCGGCGATGCCGGCCACAGGCTGCAGGCGCATACGCGGCTGCAAAGCTTCTTCGACATCTCGCCGCGCTACAAGAGCGTGCGCGGCCATCTGCGCAAGGCGGCGGACCACACGGGCGTGGACTACGACCTGCTCAAGGCCGTGATCGCCGTCGAGTCGGGCTTTGACGCGCAGGCCATCTCGCCCAAGGGGGCGGTCGGCCTGATGCAGCTGATGCCGGCCACGGCCCAGCGTTTCGGCGTAGAGGCCAGCCGCCAGCGCAGCGTGCAGCAGCAACTGGCCGATCCGGCCGTCAACGTGCCGGCCGGCGCGCGCTACCTCAACCATCTGATGGGGCTGTTCCCCGGCCGGCTGGACCTGGTGCTGGCCGCCTACAACGCAGGCGAGGGCGCCGTGCGGCGCGCGGGCCAGGCCATCCCTCCCTTCCAGGAAACCCGCAATTACGTGAAGGCCGTGCTCGGCATCTACGAGCAGCTGCAGGGCGGGCGCGAGCGCGCGGGCCCTGCAGCGCCTGCAGCAGCGGCGTTGCCGGGCACCACGCCCCGGGTGCGCATGACGCTGCCCACAGGACTGCCCACGCCGCAATGAGCGGCATTCATTGCATTTTTTGAGATCACGAATTTCTTCATGAGCGACCAAACCTCTCTGGATCTGGCACAACAGGCGGCCGGCGATGCACTGGACCTGGGCCAGTACGCGCAACGGGCCTATCTCGAATACGCACTGTCCGTGGTCAAGGGCCGGGCGCTGCCCGATGTGACCGACGGCCTCAAGCCCGTGCAGCGGCGCATTCTGTACGCCATGGACCGCATGGGCCTGAGCTACAGCGGTCCCAACCACAACACAGCGGCCAAGCCCGTCAAGAGCGCACGCGTGGTCGGCGATGTGCTGGGCCGCTTTCACCCGCACGGCGACCAGTCGGCCTACGACGCGCTGGTGCGCATGGCGCAGGACTTCAACCAGCGCTATCCGCTGGTCGATGGCCAAGGCAACTTCGGCAGCCGCGACGGCGACGGCGCAGCCGCCATGCGCTACACCGAGGCGCGCCTGTCCAAGATCACGGGCCTGCTGCTCGACGAGATCGACATGGGCACGGTGGACTTCGTGCCCAACTACGACGGCAGCACGCAGGAGCCGCAGCAACTGCCCGCGCGCCTGCCGTTCGCCCTGCTCAATGGCGCCAGCGGCATTGCCGTGGGCCTGGCCACGGAAATCCCCAGCCACAACCTGCGCGAGGTGGCCGACGCCTGCGTGGCCCTGATCAAGCGGCCCCAGCTCAGCGACGAGGAACTGTTCCAGATCATCCCCGGCCCCGACTATCCGGGTGGCGGGCAGATCATCAGCAGCGCCTCCGACATCCAGGACGCCTATCGCACGGGCCGTGGCAGCCTCAAGCTGCGCGCGCGCTGGAAGATCGAGGAGCTGGCGCGCGGCCAGTGGCAGATCGTGGTGACCGAGCTGCCGCCCGGCGTCTCGGCGCAGAAGGTGCTCGAAGAGATCGAGGACATCACCAATCCCAAGGTCAAGACCGGCAAGAAGGCCTTGAGCCAGGAACAGACCCAGCTCAAGGCCAGCATGCTGGCCGTGCTCGACGGCGTGCGCGACGAGTCCAGCAAGGATGCGCCCGTGCGCCTGGTCTTCGAGCCCAAGACCGGCAAGGTGCCGCAGCAGGAACTGATCACGGCGCTGCTGGCGCATACCAGCCTGGAGTCGTCCAGCTCCATCAACCTGACCATGATCGGCCTCGATGGCCGCCCGGTGCAGAAAAGCCTGCGCCTGATGCTCGAGGAATGGATCGCCTTCCGCCAGACCACGGTCACGCGGCGCAGCCAGCACCGGCTGGCCAAGGTGCTGGACCGCATCCACATCCTCGAAGGCCGCCAGGCCGTGCTGCTGAACATCGACAAGGTCATCGCCATCATCCGGGCCAGCGACGAGCCCCGGCAGGCGCTGATCGATGCCTTCGCGCTGTCCGAGCGCCAGGCCGACGACATTCTGGAAATCCGCCTGCGCCAGCTGGCGCGGCTGGAGGCCATCAAGATCGAGCAGGAACTCAAGGAACTGCGCACGGAGCAAGGCAAGCTCGAAGACATCCTGGGCAGCGAAAGCACCATGCGCCGCCTGATCTGCAAGGAGATCGAGGCCGATGCCAAGCAGTTCGCCGATGCGCGCCGCACGCTGATCCAGGAGGAAAAGAAGGTCGTCGCCGAAGTCAAGGTGGTCGATGAACCCACCACGGTCATCATCTCGGACAAGGGCTGGGTGCGCACGCGCCAGGGCCATGGCGTCGATGCGGGCACGCTGAGCTTCAAGGCCGGCGACAGCCTGCACGGCACCTTCGAATGCCGCACCGTGGACCAGTTGCTGGCCTTTGGCAGCAACGGCCGCATCTATTCGGTGCCGGTGGCGCAGTTGCCCGGCGGGCGCGGCGATGGCCAGCCCGTGACCACGCTCATCGAGCTGGAGGCCGGCACCCAGATCCTGTACTACTTCGCCGGTGCCGAGGGCACGGCGCTGCTGCTGTCGGGGTCGGGTGGCTACGGCTTCGTGGCCATGGTGAGCGACATGGTCTCGCGCCAGAAGGCGGGCAAGGCCTTCGTCACGCTGGCCGATGGCGAGACGCTGTGCGCCCCGTCCACGGCCTACGGCGTGCCCATGGGCGCACGCGCCGAGCCGCAGGAAGGCGAGCAGGGCGCGGGCCTGCTGCTGCCGGCCACGCATGTGATCTGCGCTTCCACGGGTGGCCGCATCCTCACCTTCGAGATCGCCAGCCTCAAGCACATGGCCAAGGGCGGTCGCGGGCTGATGCTGCTTGATCTGGAGGACAAGGACACGCTGGCGGGCGCTGCCGCCTACACGCGCAGCATCCGCATCGATGGCGTGGGCCGCGGCGGCAAGGAGCGCAGCGAGACGCTGGAGATCCGCAGTCTCAACAATGCCCGTGGCACGCGCGGCCGCAAGGGCAAGTCGGCCGACCTGGGCTTCAAGCCGCAGAGCGTGACGCGCGTGGAGTAAGAGCGCGGCCGCCCCTGCAATGCCCTCCGCGAAAGGGGCGGATCAGGGGTTTCCTCTGGGTTTTTCCGCCCACCAGGCCCTCTTCCAGGCCTCAACATGGAGTCTTCCAAAATGAGGGAGACTGGATATGCTGCGACTTCGCATGGCACACAAGCTGTGGCTTGCAGTGGCCGCCATCGTGGTGGCGCTGGTGGGCGTGGTCGGCTTGTCGGGCTATCGCTCGGCCCAGGTCCAGGCCCGGTCCGAGGCGGTGACCCAGGAGATGCAGGCGCGGGTCCAGGCCGCCGTGCGTTGGATGGGGCTGACCGAAACCAACGCAGCCCGCACCCAGGCCGTGGTGGTCAGCAGTGATGCCGCGGTCGAGGCCGAGTTCAAGGACGTGATCTCCGCCACCTCGGCGCGGATCACCGAGGTGCAGAAATCGCTGGAAGCCATGCCCCTGTCCGACGCAGACAAGGCGCAGATGGCCAGGATTGCGGCAGCCCGCAAGACCATGATCGAACTGCGTGCCCAGGCACGCCAGCTCAAGGCCGACGGCCGGCAGGACCAGGCGTTGGTCTTGGTCAAGCAGTCCTACAACCCCGCCGTGGATGCCTACCTGCAGTCGCTGCGCGACTTCGTGCAGATGCAGGAGCAGGTGGCGCGCAGCAGCCAGCAAGAGATGGCCGCCTCGCGCAGGCTCACTGTGGGCTTTGCCGCTGCGGCCGTGGGCCTGCTGCTGCTGGGCATCGTCATCGGCGCCCATTTCCTGATTGCCAGCATCCGCCGGCCCCTGGCCGAGGCCAGCGAACTGGCCGAACGCATTGCCGCAGGCGACCTGAGCGCAGGCGTGCAGGGACAGGCACAGCGTGCTGATGAATTCGGCGACCTGCTGCGCTCGTTGCAGGCCATGAGCGAATCGCTGTCGGGCATGGTGCAGCAGGTGCGCCAGAGCACGGACAGCATCGCCATCGCCAGCGCCGAGATCGCCACCGGCAACCAGGACCTGTCCGTGCGCACCGAGCAGACCTCCAGCAACCTGCAGGAGACGGCTGCCGCCATGGAGCAGTTCACCAGCACGCTGCAGCAAAGCGCCAGCAGTGCCCAGCAGGCCAGCAGCCTGGCGGCGGGCGCGTCACAGGTGGCGCAGCGCGGCGGCGAGGTCGTGGCCCGGGTGGTCGAGACCATGAAGGGCATCAACGACAGCAGCCGGCAGATTGCCGACATCGTGGGCGTCATCGACTCCATTGCCTTCCAGACCAATATCCTGGCGCTGAACGCCGCCGTGGAGGCGGCCCGCGCCGGCGAGCAGGGCCGTGGCTTTGCCGTGGTGGCCAGCGAGGTGCGCACGCTGGCACAGCGCAGCGCGGCGGCTGCCAAGGAAATCCGCCAGCTCATCGGCGCTTCGGTGGAGCGGGTGGAGGACGGCGCCCGTCTGGTGGGCGATGCCGGCACCACCATGGAGGGCATCGTGCAGTCCGTGCAGCGCGTGGCCGACACCATCAGCGAGATCACGGCGGCCTCTTCGGAGCAAAGCGCGGGCGTGGCCCAGGTCAACCAGGCCGTGGGACAGCTGGACCAGATGACGCAGCAGAACGCGGCCCTGGTCGAGCAAAGCGCGGCCGCAGCGCAAAGCCTGCGGGAGCAGGCCGAGCAGCTGTCGCGCACGGTGGCGGTGTTCAAGGTGGCGCACCTGGCGCCTTCGCCGACGACGCTCGCAAGGCAGGCTGCGCCGGCGGTGCGCACTGCGCACAGCGCTGCCGCAGCGCCAAGGCGGCCGGCAGCAGCCG
>NZ_LFJT01000082.1:0-25027 GCF_001682645.1 Delftia sp. JD2 | reverse complement strand
CCGTCCGCCAGCGGCAGGTACAGGCGCGCGACCAGGCCGCTGGCCTGGCCTTCCTCGGGCCGCCACAGGCTGCGCGGCTGCAGCAGCAGGCAGCCGCCTGCGCATTCGGCGATGCGCTGCACGATGGGCAGTCCCAGGCCGCTGCCATGCTCCTGGGGACGCTTGCGCCAGAAGCGGCGCGTCGCCTCTTCGCATTCCTCGGCGCTGAGCCCCGGGCCGTGGTCGGCCACGGTGAACTCCACATAGCCTGTGCCCGGCTGCTGTGTCTTGCCCGGCATGGCGCCAATGGGGCGCACGGCCAGTTCCACGGGATGCTGCGGCGCATGGCGCAGGGCGTTTTCCAGCAGATTGCGCAGGGCCGAGACCAGCAGGGGCTCGGAGATGGCCAGCGGCCAGTCCTGCACGGGCTGGCCGTTGTCCAGCCATGTGCGCAGCGCGGGCGCTGAGGCCTGGGCGCTCACGGCATTCACAGCCAGTTGCCAGGCCTTGTCCAGCGCCTGCAGCGCATCGGCAGGCGCATCGCCGCAGGCAAGCACGGAGGCAGTGCCAGGTTCATGCTGCTCCAGCCGCGCCAGCAGCAGCAATTGCTCCAGCGTGTGCTGCAGGTGCTCCACGCCCTCGCCCGCCTGGGCCAGCGAATCGCGGGCCATGGAGCCGGGCGGCGCGGCCAGAAGGCCGGCAGGCATGCCGGGCGCCGCCAGCGCCATCTGCGCCACCTGCACATGGGTCTTGATGGCGGTCAGCGGCGTGCGCAGCTCATGGGCGGCGTCGTCGCTCCAGCGGCGCTCGCGGTCGATGGCGGCGCGCACGCGGTGCAGCAGCTGGTTGAGCGTGCCCACCAGCGGCGCCAGCTCGCGCGTCTGCAGGCCCTGGGCCACGGGCGAGTCGTCGCCGGGCGGGCGGCGCGCCAGTTCGCGCCGCAGGGCCTCCAGCGGCCTGAGGCCCTGGGTCACGGCCCACCACATCAGCCCCATGCTGGCCAGCAGCGCCAGCACGAAGGGCAGGACGATGGTGTAGGCAAAGCCGTGGATCAGGCCCTCGCGCACATCGATGCGGTCGGCCGTGGCGATGCGCACGCCGTGGTCCTCCAGCACATAGGTGCGCCAGGGCTTGCCGCCCTTGATGATGGTCGAGAAGCCCAGCGGCATGCTCTGCGGGAACACGGGACTGCCCTCGGTCTTGGCCAGCACCTGCGGCAGGGCCGATTCGGGCCGCACGGGCTGGACCTCGCCGCGCACCAGGCTGACCTCGCAGGCCACGCCGTCGCGCGCGATCACGTTGAGCATGGGGCTCCAGTCCTGCGGCAGCTCCCGGGCAGGCCGGAACTGGTGGACGATGCCTGCCACCATGCGCGCCGAGGCGATCAGCCGGTCATCCAGCACGGTGCGCAGCTCGTTGCGCATGTCCGAGAACATCCAGGCCGCCACCCCGCCCCACAGCGTGCACAGCGCCAGGCACAGACATGCCAGCAGGCGCACGCGCAGGCTGCGCATCATGGGTGCAGGCCCAGGCGATAGCCCTCGCCGCGCACCGTCTCCACCAGCTCATGGCCCAGCTTGCGGCGCAGGTGATGCACATGCACGTTGACAGCATTGCTCTCCACGTCCTGGCTGTAGCCGTAGAGGCTGTCGCGCAGTTGCTCGGTGCTCAGGATGCGGCCCGGCGACTGCAGCAGCGCGCGCAGCAGCGACCACTCGCGGCGCGACAGTTCCACCGTGCGGCCCTGGCGCTGGATGTGACCTGCAGCGGGGTTGATGCGCACCTCGCCCAGCTCGATCCAGTCCACGCTGCGGCCGGCCGCACGGCGCAGCAGCGCATGCAGGCGCGCCGCCAGTTCGTGCAGGTCAAAGGGCTTGACCAGGTAATCGTCGGCGCCGGTCTGCAGGCCTTCGATGCGCTGTGACACGGCATCGCGCGCCGTCAGCACCAGCACGGGCACCTGCAGGCCCTGGCCGCGCCAGCGCGCCAGCAGCGAGAGGCCATCCTCGTCCGGCAGGCCCAGGTCCAGCACGCAGGCATCGAAATGCGAGGAACGGATGGCCGCATCCGCCTGCCCGGCCGAGGCCACGGTATCCACGCCAAAGCCCTGCAGCTGCAGGCCGGCTCGCACGCCGCTGGCCACCAGCGCGTTGTCTTCCACCAAGAGAACATGCATGTTGTTGTCCGCAGGGCCTGGCGCCAGGCCCCGCCGTCTGTATCCAAGTCGGGAACGAAAAGCGACTGAGCATCGCAGATTTGCCGCGCTGGCGCGGCGGCGTGCGGAATTTCGCAGGCGGGTGCACAAGAATGCGGCCAGGCGGCCCGCTCAGGGCCGGGCCAGCAGCCCGCCCAGCAGCAGGTCCAGAGCCGCCGCGCCGCGCTCCAGCCGCAGGTCGGCGTCCTCGCCCTCGGCAATCCAGAAAGCCGCTTCGGCCAGGCTACCGTAGATCAGCGATGCCAGCGCCTGCGGATCGGCCCGGGCCACGATGCCCTGCGCCATGAGGTCCGCAATCAGTGCCTGCATGGACGCAATGCAGTGGCGCTGCGATTGCGGCAGCGCACCGCCCAAAGCCGCGCGCGCATCGCGCAGCACGATGCGCTGGATTTCAGGCTCCAGCGCCATTTCCAGGTAGGCCTGGCAGCGACTGCGAAAGCCCTGCCAGGGATCCTGGGCATGGGCGGTGATGGCCTTCAGGCGTTCATCCACCTCGGCATCGATCTGCTCGACCACGGCCGCCAGCAGGCCCTGCTTATCGCCGAAATGGTGGTACAGCGCGCCCCGCGTCAGGCCCACCTGCGCGGTGAGATCGTCCATGGAGGCATCGGCGTAGCCCTGCTCTCCAAAGGCCTTGCGGGCCGTGGCCAGCAGCGTGGCGCGGGTTTCTTCCATCTCGGCGCGGGTGCGGCGAACCATGGCCAATCTCCTTACATACGGCGTGCATGATTATTTACATACGCTGCGTATGTATATAGGATTCTATTCATACGCAGCGTATGTATTTTCTCTGTCCCGCGACGGCGGTGCAACACCCCCCACCTGTTTGAAGGGATCTGGACCATGAATTCGTCTTCCTCCACGCGGCCCGAACCCGCCGCGCGCCGCCCGTGGCTGGCCGTGTCCGCCGTGGGCCTGGCCACCTTTTCCGTGGTGACCACGGAAATGCTGCCGGTCGGCCTGCTCACATCGATTGCCGGCAGCCTGGGCACCTCCATGGGCAGGGCCGGCCTGATGCTCTCGCTGCCGGCGCTGCTGGCCGCGCTGTTCGCGCCGCTGGTGGTGATGGCGGCGGGCGGCATGGACCGGCGCCGCATCCTGTGCGGACTGCTGGCCCTGCTCGTGCTGGCCAACCTGGCCTCGGCGCTGGCGCCGTCGCTGATCTGGCTGCTGGCCGCGCGCGTCCTGGTGGGCTTTTGCATGGGCGGCATCTGGGCAATCGCGGGCGGGCTGGCGGCACGGCTGGTACCCCAGGCGTCGATGGGCCTGGCAACTTCCATCATCTTTGGCGGCGTGGCGGCGGCCTCGGTGCTGGGCGTGCCGCTGGGCGCGCTGATCGGCGATTTCGCGGGATGGCGCTGGGCATTCGGTGGCATGGCAGGCTTCAGCGCACTGGTGCTGGCGCTGCACGTGGCCGTTCTCCCCGCCCTGCCTGCCACAGGCTCGGCCAGCCTGCGCCAATTCAGTCATCAGCTGGCCAACCGCAGGCTGCAGGCGGGGCTGGCACTGACGCTGCTGCTGGTGGCCGGGCATTTCATGTCCTTCACCTTCGTGCGCCCGCTGCTGCTGACGGTGTCGGGTTTCGATGCGCAATGGATGAGCGCGCTGCTGCTGGCTTACGGCATCACGGGCATTGCGGGCAACTTCCTGGCGGGCATCATCGCGGCGCGCCGCACGGTGCCGAGTCTGGCGGCGATCGCCATGGGCCTTCTGCTGGCGCCTGTGCTGTTCCTGTCCGTGGGCGACTCGCCAACCGGTGGTGGCGCCGTGCTGCTGGTCTGGGGCCTGGCCTACGGCGGCGTATCGGTGGGACTGATGACCTGGATGATGCAGGCTGCGCCACGCGCCGTGGAAATTGCCACGGCGCTGTACGTTGGCGTCTTCAACATCGGTATTGCGCTGGGCTCATGGGCAGGCGGCCAACTGGTCGATGGCTGGGGGCTGCACGCCACGCTCTGGCTGTCTGGCGGATTTGCCGCTGCGGCCTTGCTGCTGTCTGCGGCCATGGGATTGGCTGGGCGAAATGGACCGGTCGCAGCCTGATGGCCATGAGGCCGTTAACCCCCCGTTAATTCCCCGCTGCCAGCATCCACGGCCTGTCAGCCTGCATGGCTGAAACTCCCTTCCATGCATCTCCGGTCATCCCCTCTTCCTTCGTCCTTCCTGCCCTTGCTTGCTGGCCTGCTGCTGGCGCCTTCGCCTGTTCTTGCCGGACCGGCAGAGCCTGGCGGGCCGTCAGCGCTATCGGCGCTGGGCGCCTGGCTGCACCTGCCTGCCAGCCTGGCGCTGGGCCCGCTGGTCCTGCCGATGGGCGTGGTGGTGGCTATGCTGGCCTGGCTGCTGGCGCAGTGGCTGGCGCGCAGGAATGAAAGGCGCACGGGCCAGGCCGTGGATGCGCTGCTGTGGCAAAGCACCCTGGCCGGCCTGCTGGCGGCGCGCCTGGCCTATGTCGCGCAGTGGTGGACAGAGTACGCGCCGGCCCCCTGGGATTGGAGCGGAATGCCGGCCTTCGCAGGCCGTGTCGTCGATATCCGCGACGGGGGATGGAACCTGTGGGCCGGCCTGCTGGCCGCGCTGCTGTACATGCTGTGGCGCAGCCGCCGCTCCCCGGTGCTGCGCCGCGCCACTGGGCTGGCGCTGGGCGCGGGGGCGGCCCTGCTGGTGCTGGGCAGCCTGCTGCAGGCGCTGCCCTACGCAGATGCACCGGCCCTGCCGGCATTCACCCTGGTCAACGGACAGGCGCAGCCGGTCTCGCTGCAGCAGTTGCAGCAGGCCGACGGCAAGCCCATGGTGATCAACCTCTGGGCCACCTGGTGCCCGCCCTGCCGGCGCGAGATGCCGGTGCTGGCCCAGGCCCAGCAGCAGCGGCCCGATGTGCGCTTCATCTGGATCAACCAGGGCGAGTCTGCCGAGGCCGTGATGGGCTACCTGCGGCGCGAGCAGGCGACGGCCCCGCTACCGCTGGCCCAGGTGCTGTTCGACCCGCAGCAGCAGGCCGGCCGGCACTGGCGCCAGCGGGGCCTGCCTTCCACCTATTTCTATGGCGCCGACGGCCGGCTGTGCGGCATGCGCATGGGCGAGCTGTCGCGCGCCAGCCTGGCCCAGCATCTGAAGGAATGTTCATGAGCGCTTCCCCCCTGTTACCCCTGCCTGCACTGGCAGGAGCCCTGGCCCTGTCGACAGCCTTGGCCCTGCCGGCCGCGGCGTCCGAGCTGCCATCGGAGGAGTTTCTGGCCCAGCAGGGACTGACCCTGGTGGGACCGCTGCCGGCCGTGGGCGGACTCAAGGCCTGGGCCGCCTACCGCGACCGCCAGCCCGTGCCCATCTACCGCATGCCTGACGGCAAGCACTGGGTGCTGGGCACGGTGATCGACGCCCAGGGCCGCGACGTGAACGCCCAGGCCCTGCAGGCTGCCGTGCAAAAGCCCATGGGCGAGCAGCTGTGGAGCGATGTGCAGCGCGCCCAGTCCATACCGGATGGCCGGGCCGACGCGCCGCGCACGGTCTATGTGTTCACCGACCCCAACTGCCCCTATTGCAACCAGCTGTGGAACGATGCCCGGCCCTGGGTGGAAAGTGGCCAGGTGCAGTTGCGCCACATTCTGGTCGGCATCCTCAAGCCCAGCAGCGAGGGCAAGGCCGCCGCCTTGCTGACCGCGCGCCAGCCCGAGCAGGCCCTGGCCGAGCACGCACGCGCCTATGCCAAGGCCGGCCGCGCCAGCGCAGAAGGCGCGGGCGCCACGCCGCTGGCCCCGGTGCCGCAGGCCACGCGGCAGGTGCTGGCCAGCCATGCCTCGCTGATGTCCACCTGGGGCCTGCGTGCCACGCCGGCCCTGGTCTGGAAGGATGACAAGGGAGTGGTGCAGGTACGCACCGGCCTGCCGCCGGGCCTGCTGGAAGAGGTCATGGGGACGCGCGGCAGGAA
Organism: Delftia sp. JD2; assembly: GCF_001682645.1. Taxonomy (NCBI): domain Bacteria; kingdom Pseudomonadati; phylum Pseudomonadota; class Betaproteobacteria; order Burkholderiales; family Comamonadaceae; genus Delftia; species Delftia sp. JD2. Next base: position 18,908 of record NZ_LFJT01000082.1, on the reverse strand, counting down.
ATGACGAGGACGACCATGAGCACAAGCCGTTCTCCCGCCGCTTCCACCGCCTCCAACGACTGGAGCGACCTGTTCCCCGCCCGGCCGGATGCGCCGCCGCTGCGCATCGTGCTGCATGCGCCCACACCCGGCGCCCTGGCCCGTGCACGCAGCAATCTGGCCAACCTGCGCCAGGACCGGCCCGGTGCCGAGGTCCGCATCGTCATCAACGGCCCGGCCGTCGAGGCGCTGCTGGACGCCGCGCCGGGCACGCCGCAGCATCTGAATGCGGACGCCCTGGCCCATGCGCTGGTCTGCCCGAACACGCTCAGGAAGCTGGGCCGCGAGGCGCCTGCCGGCATGCGCGTGCTGCCGCAGGGCGGCATCGAGTCACTGGCCCTGCTGCAGCAGTCGGCCTGGTGCTACGTGCGCTGCTGAGCGGCCTGCGCCAGCGAGGCCAGGCAGCGCGCCTGCCATTGGTATTCAGGCTCGAACGATTCGCGGTCCGTGACGGCGCCGTGGCCGCCCTCGCCATAGACCATGGCGTAGGCCGCATAGTCGGCCGCCTGCAGCGCCCGGCCCGCCAGCCCATGGGCCGTGGCATAGGTGGCGGACACGGCGGCATGGCCGCAGCCGTCGAGGGAGCGTGATCCCTGGTGGTGGTTGGCCAGGCTGGCCGCCTCGCGGGCCAGGCGGTCCAGCTCCTGCCTGTCTATCTGGCCGTCCAGGTAGCGGCGAAGGCCTTGTGCGCAGCGGATGACGTCCGGGTCTTCCAGCAGGTGCGCGATGCGGTCCACGCAGGCCTGTGTGAATTGCAGCCTCAGGTGCTCGCCGGCTTCGGCGGCAAGGTCCAGTTCCGAAGCAAGGCTGTTCAGGGCATGGTTCATGGAGAACTCCTTGGCAGTGGCGACACAAGCAGCGTAGACCGGGGCCGCGCACGGAAACAAGAGGGTGATTTCCGATACGCGCCCCGCATTCCCGAGGAATGCAGTCACCCTGTTAACCCCGTCTTAATCCCTGCGCCACACGCTATGGACTGCCTTGGGCGCCTGTCCATGGCAGGCAGTCGGTGGCACTTTGCAAGCACTTGGCAGGCACTCGGCAGGCACTTGGAAAGCCCATTGCTTGACTCACATCAAGCCGCCAAGGCCCTGAATTTCATATATTAAATTCAATATAAAAAGCATATTTTTAATGCTTTATTGAGTTTGAGCGACCACGATCCGTGGCCGCAGGACGATGAAAGACAGGCCATGCCAAAAACATCCCGCGCCGGCAGCGGCTGCAACGACTGCAGCTGCAAGCCCTCCTCCCAGGACATCCCCGCCCCTACCCTCTCCCATGCGCAGCCCGCCGCCGGCAAGCGCGGCTTCCTGCAGGACCTGCTGGCCGCTGCCATGGCGGCCGTGGCCCTGCCCGTGGCGGCGGCCGCGCCCGGCACCCCGGGTTTCCAGCCGCCGCGCCGCCCCGGCGAGGCCGGCAGGCGCTACGGCATGCTGGTGGACCTGCGCCGCTGCATAGGCTGCCAGGCCTGCACAGTGAGCTGCTCCATGGAGAACCTGCCGCCGCTGGGCCAGTTCCGCACCACGGTGCTGCAGTACGAGGTGCAGCACGCGGGCAACGAGGACCTGCCGCCGGCCATGCTCAACCTGCCGCGCCTGTGCAACCACTGCGACAACCCGCCCTGCGTCCCGGTCTGCCCGGTGCAGGCCACATTCCAGCGCAGCGACGGCATCGTGCTGGTGGACAACGAGCGCTGCGTGGGCTGCGGCTACTGCGTGCAGGCCTGCCCCTATGACGCACGCTTCATCAACCACGAGACGCAGACCGCCGACAAGTGCACCTTCTGCGAGCACCGCCTGGAAGCCGGCCTGCTGCCGGCCTGCGTGGAAAGCTGCGTGGGCGGCGCCCGCGTGATCGGCGACCTCAACGACGAGGGCAGCGAGATCCGCCAGCGCATGCGCGAGCACGCCAAGGACCTCAAGGTGCTCAAGCCCGCCATGGGCACGGACCCGCATGTGTACTACCTGGGATTGCCCGACGCCTTCGTCGACGGCGTGGACGGGCAGGCCAGCGTGCGGCTGGTCACTTCCCACTGAACGCAAGGAGCACCCCATGCACATCGTCGAACTCCTGACCCCCGCCTACGAATCGGCCTGGCTGCCCTGGGCCGTGCAGTACTTCTTCCTGGCCGGCATTGCCACGGGCGCCGCCCTGCTGGCCGCCGCCTGCGCCTGGGCGCCGCGCGGCAGCGCCATGGCGCGCCTGCTGCCGGCCGCCGTGCTGGTGCTGGCCGTCAGCGCCATCGCGGCGCCCGTGTCGCTGCTGGCCGACCTGCACCAGCCTGCGCGCTTCTGGCATTTCTATGCGCACTTCACGCCGTGGTCGTGGATGTCGGTGGGCGCCCTGCTGCTGCCAGCCTTCGTGGGACTGGCGCTGGCCTTCGTGCTGGCCTGGTGGCTGGGCCGGCCGCAGTGGCTGCGCTGGCTGGCGCCGCTGCTGGCCGTGTCGGCGCTGACCATCACCGCCTATACCGGCGCCGAGCTGATGGCCGTGCGCTCGCGCCCGCTGTGGAACACGCTGTGGGTGCCGCTGAACCTGGCACTCACGGGCTGGCTGGCCACGGTGGGCTGCATGCTGGTGACGGCGCGCTTTCTGCCCGCCCGCCACCGCCCCGATGCCGGCGCCCTGCAGGCCCTGCGCATGCTGGGCCTGGCGCTGGCGCTGTGCCTGCTGGCCATGGTGGCGGTCTGGGCCGTTGCCGGCTGGCTGGGCCAGGGCCGCTCCTTCCAGGCGGCGCTGCAGCTGTGGCAGCAGTTTCCCGTCTGGCGCCTGAGCATGCTGGGCTCGGCCGTGGCCGGTGCCGCCTTGCTGTGGGCCCTGGTGCGGGGCGGGCAGCGCATGGCCTGCCCGCGCTACACGCTGGCCCTGGGGCTGGGCCTGGCCGCCGCGGCCTGGGCCTTCCGCTGGGCGCTGTTCATGGGCGTGCAAGGCGTGCCCAAGTACGGCGCGGGCCTGTACATCTACCACATGCCGCTGGGCGGCGACGGCCTGCTGGGCATGTTGGGCGTGGCCGGCCTGTGCATTGCACTGGTGACGCTGGCCACCTGGGCGCTGGAGCTGTTTCCCGCGCGCTCGGCCGCGGCCCGCGCCCTCTGACACCGCCGCCCTGACGACCCCTCACCCATTCACGGAGCGCGGCCCGCCACCGGCCGGCCGCGCCACAGAAAGCCTTTCATGACCGACAAGAAGAAACTCCCCCAAGCTCCCGAAGATTCCCTGGATGCCGAGGCCGCCCGCCGCCGCCTGCTGCTGCGCGGTGGCCTCACCGCAGGCGGGCTGGCCGCCTTTGCGGCCGGCTACGGCGAGACGCTGGCACGTGGTGCCAAGGGCCTGGTTGCAGGCACCTCGGGCACGCCCACGGCCAGCGCCACGCGCGGCAATTCGCTGACGCCGGAGTTCCGCATCGACCCGGCCACGGGCGCGCTTGCCACCCAGCCCGGCCAGGTGGTCAGCCCCTCCAGCTGCCTGGGCTGCTGGACGCAGTGCGGCGTGCGCGTGCGTGTCGATACCGCCAGCAACCGCATCCTGCGCGTGGCAGGCAACCCCTACCACCCGCTGGCCACCACGCGCCCGGCCGCCATGGACGAACCCGTGCGCGAGGTCTACGCCAGACTGGGCAAGGAGCTGGGCCTGGAGGGCCGGGCCACGTCCTGCGCGCGCGGCTCGTCCATGCTGGAGCACCAGAACGCGCCGCACCGCGTACTCACCCCGCTCAAGCGCGTGGGCCCGCGCGGCAGCGGTCGCTGGCAGAGCATTTCCTTCGAGCAGCTGGTGCAGGAAGTCTGCGAGGGCGGCGATCTGTTCGGCGAAGGCCAGGTCGAGGGCCTGCGCGCCATCTGGGACACCAAGACGCCGCTGGACGCCGACAACCCCGAGTTCGGCCCGCGCTCCAACCAGTTGCTGGTGACCGACGCCTCCAACGAAGGCCGCGCCCAGCTGCTGCGCCGCTTTGCGGGGCCGTCCTTCGGCACCGTGAACGTCAGCAACCACGGCGCCTACTGCGGCCAGAGTTTTCGCGTGGGTGCGGCAGCGGCCCTGGGCGACCTGCCCGGCATGCCGCACGGCAAGCCGGACTGGAGCCATGCCAGCTTCGGCCTGTTCATCGGCGCGGCACCCGCGCAGTCCGGCAACCCCTTCCAGCGCCAGGGCCGCGAACTGGCCGAGGCCCGCTCGCGCGAGGACAACCGTTTCCGCTACGTGGTGGTCTCGCCCGTGCTGCCGACCTCGTCCAGCCTGGCTGCGGGCAGCGGCAACCGCTGGCTGGCCGTCAAGCCGGCCAGCGACCTGGCCCTGGCCATGGCGCTGATCCGCGTCATCCTGGACGAGGCACGCCATGACACGGGCTTTCTCGCCCAGCCCGGCCCGGCCGCCATGCAGGCGGCGGGCGAGGCGTCCTGGAGCAATGCCACGCACCTGCTGGTCAACGAGCCCGGCCACCCGCGCCACGGCAGCTTTCTGCGCGGCGCCGACCTGGGCTGGGCCCTGCCCGCGCCAGCCGAAGACGGCAAACCGGCCCAGGATGTGTTCGTGGTGCAGCGTGCCGATGGCAGCCTGGCGCCGCACACCCAGGCCGAGCCTGCACAGCTGATGGTGCGCACCCGCGTGGCCGTGCCCGGCCTGAAGGCCGAAGGCGCGGACCAGGCCCCCGAGCTGTCGGTCTGCTCCTCGCTGGCCAAGCTGCATGAGCAGGCCAGCCTCAAGACACTGGACGAGTACGCGGCGCTGTGCGGCGTGGCGCGCGGCGAGATCGAGGCGCTGGCGCGCGAGTTCACCAGCCATGGCAAGCGCGCCGTGGCCGATGCGCACGGCGGCACCATGAGCGGCTCGGGCTTCTACACCGCCTACGCCATCAGCATGCTCAACACCCTGGTGGGCAACCTCAACGTGCAGGGCGGCCTGGTGCTGGATGCCGGCCCGTTCGGCCCCTTCGGCCCCGGCCCGCGCTACGACTTCGCCAACTTCGACGGCAAGGTCAAGCCGCGCGGCCTGGCGCTGTCACGCCACCGCCAGCCCTACGAGAAAAGCGCGGAATTCCAGCGCAAGCGCGAGGGCCAGCCCGAGGGCGCGAAGAACTACCCCGCCGCTCAGGCCCCGTGGTACCCGGCCGTGGGCGGCCTGTCCAGCGAGATGCTGGCCAGCGCGCTGGCCGGCTACCCCTACCGCGCCAAGGCCTGGATCAACCACATGAGCAACCCCGTCTACGGCATTGCGGGCTTTCGCAACGCGCTGGTGGACGATCTCAAGGACCCGAAGAAGCTGCCGCTGATCGTCTCCATCGATCCCTTCATCAACGAGACCAGCGCGCTGGCCGATTTCATCGTGCCCGATACCGTGACCTACGAGAGCTGGGGCATCTCGGCGCCCTGGGCCGACGTGGTGGCCAAAAGCTCCACCGTGCGCTGGCCCGTGGTGCAGCCCGCCGTGGCGCGCACGGCCGGCGGCCAGCCCGTGAACGTGGAGAGCTTCCTCTTCGCCGTGGCAGAACGGCTGGGCCTGCCGGGCTTTGGCGAGGCCGCCATCAAGGACGCCCAGGGCCAGCCCCATGCGCTGCGCTCGGCCGAGGACTTCTTCATCCATGCACTGGCCAACGTGGCCTGGGCAGGCGGCAAGCCCGTGCCGGCGGCCAGTGATGACGACATCGCCATCACCGGCGTGGACAGGCTGGTGCCCGCGCTGCGCCAGCGCCTGAAGGACGATGAATGGCGCCAGGTGGCCATGCTGCTGACGCGCGGCGGGCGCTTCGACCGCATCGAGGACGCCTGGAAGGACGGCCACACCCGCAAGGCCCACGCGCCTGCCCTGCAAGTGTGGAGCGAGGAGCTGGCCCGCATGCGCCACGCCATGACGGGCGAGCGCTACAGCGGCTGCCCCACCTGGTATCCGGCGCGGCTGGCCGACGGCAGCCCCATGCGCACGCATTTCGGCGAGCAGCAATGGCCGCTGCTGCTGACCTCGTACAAGTCCAACCTGATGAGTTCCATGTCGATTGCCGTCTCGCGGCTGCGCCAGGTGCATCCGCACAACCCGGTGTCCCTGCACCGCGATGACGCCGAGCGGCTGGGCATCGCCAACGGTGACACGGTGCGCATCCGCACGCCGGGCGGCGCGGTGACGGCCGTGGCCATGGTGCGCGACGGCGTGATGCTGGGGACCGTGGCCATCGAGCACGGCTACGGCCACCGCGAACTGGGCGCAGGCCGCCACAGCATCGACGGCCAGCCCATGCCGGTGAACGCCGAGCATGCCAATGGCGTGAACCTCAACGACCTGGGCTTTGCCGATCCCACGCGGCCCGGCTGCAAAAACGTGTGGGTGGACTGGGTGTCCGGCGCCACGGTGCGCCAGGGCCTGCCTGCGCGCATCGAGAAGGTCTGATCAGCGGGCGGGGCTGGCGACAGGTGCAGTGACGGTTGCAGCGACTGGTGTGGTGGCGGCCTGCCAGCCGCCGCCCAGCGCCTGGTACAGCGCAATGGCGTTTTCCAGCTGGCTCTGGCGCAGGCGTATCACCTCCTGCTGCGCCTGGAAGAGATTGCGCTGGGCGTCCAGCTCTTCCAGGTAGCTGGCGTAGCCGGCCTCGTAGCGGTCCTTGGCAAAGCCCAGGGAGCGCTGCAGCACGGCCTCGCGCTCGCTGGCGTGCTGCCACTGCGACTGCAGGCGCCGGGTGCCGACCAGGGCGTTTTCCACATCGGCCAGGGCCTTAATCACCACGCCCCGATAGGCATAGGCGGCCTGGTCGCGCTGGGCGGTCACGGCGTCGAACTGCCCTTGCAGCCGGCCGCCCGTGAACAGCGGCGCCAGCACGCTGCCGCCCAGGGCCCAGACCGTGGCCGGGTGGTATTGCAGGGCGTTGACCAGCATGCTGCCGGCGCTGGCCGTCAGCGAGACCTGGGGCAGGAAGGCAGTGCGCTGCACGGCCAGGCTTTCGTCGGCGGCCGCCAGTTGCAGCTGCGCCCGTGCAATGTCGGGGCGGCGCTGCAGCAAGGCCGAAGGCAGGCCGGCGGCCGGCGCAGGCGGCGGTGCGCCCAGCGCAGCGGACTGGCCGTCGGTTGTTGCCATGAGCGCGGCTGCCTGCTCGTCACCCTCGCCGCCGGCCAGCAGCAGGAGCGCCGTGCGCTGGCGCGCCAGCGACAGCTCCAGCTGCTCCACGGCCTGCTGCACGGATTGCAGCTCGGCCTGCGCCTGGGTGAGCTGTAGCTGCGAGGTGTAGCCCACGCGCGCCTGATCGTCAGCCAGGCGCAGGGCCTGTTCGCGCGAGCGGGCCGTGGCCTGGGCCACTTGCAGCTGCGATTGCAGCGAGCGCAGGCCCACATAGGCCTGGGCCGTGGTGGCGGCCACGGCCAGGGCCACGGCGTCGCGGTCGGCCTCGCTGGCCTGCAGGCGCAGGGCGGCGGCCTTTTCCAGGTGGGCGATGCGGCCCCACAGATCAGGCTCCCAGCTGGCCTGCAGGCCGGGCTGAACCGAGCGCGTGTGCGCCAGGCCCCGCGCGCCCAGGCTGCGGCCCGTGGAGGCGCCGGCCGTGGCCGAGAGCTGGGGCAGGCTCGCAGCGCCTGCCACGTCCAGATTGGCCCGCGCCTCATCCACGCGCGACAGGGCCAGCAGCACATCGTTGTTGCGGGACTGGGCCAGTTCCACCCAGCGCGTGAGCAGCGGATCGCCAAAGGCCTGCCACCACGATGCCTGGACGGCGGCGGCCGGCTCCTGCCCTGCCCCGCTCCACTGGGCGGGCATGGCGGGCCGGGCCGCTTCAGGCGCGATGCTCAGCGGCGGCACGCTGCAGCCGGCCAGCGCGGCGGCGCAGGCGATGGCCATGGCCAGTGCGCGGGCGGTCATGGGCGGGCCTCCGGTTGGGGTGCGGGCTGCTGTGCGGGTTGCTGTGCGGGTTGGGGCTCAGGCTGCGCCGTATCCAGCCGCACCACCACCGACATGCCCGCGCGCAGCCGCGCGGCCAGCTCCTGGTCGGGATCGATTGCAATCTTGACCGGCAGGCGCTGCACCACCTTGGTGAAGTTGCCCGTGGCGTTGTCGGCCTTGAGCACGCTGAATTCCGAGCCCGTGGCCGGCGCGATCTCCAGCACGCGGCCCGTGAGGTGGGCGCCGCCCAGCGCATCGACGCTGAAGCGCACTGCCTGGCCTATGCGCACCTGGGCGGTCTGGGTCTCCTTGAAGTTGGCCACCACCCACAGCGTGTGCGGCACCACGTACATGAGCTGGGAGCCGGCCGTGACGTACTGGCCCCGGCGCACACCCACCTCGCTGACCTGGCCATCGCCGGGCGCGTGCACCACGGTGTTGTCCAGGTTGATCTGGGCCTGGCGCAGCTGAGCCTCGGCCATCTGGACCTGGGCTTCGAGCGAGGCGCGGTTCACCGTCGTCGCCTTGATCTTCTGGGCGTTGATCTCGATGTCGGCCTGGGCCTTGGCCACGTTGGTGGCCGCCAGGCGCGCGGTGGCACGCACCTTGTCGCGCTCGTTGAGCGAGACGGAGCCGCGCTCGGACAGCGCCTGCACGCGCTGCAGTTCGGCTGCGGCGCGGTCGGATTCGGCCTGCGCCGCCGCCAGGCCGGCGCGGCTGGCGCCCAGCGTGGCGCGGTTCTGGGCCTGGGTCTGGTCGGCATTGGCCAGCTGTGCGCGGGCATTGGCCAGCTGGGCCTGCGCCTGGGCCTGGGCGGCTTCGTAGGTGCGTGCGTCGATGCGCACCAGGGGCTGGCCGGCCTTGACGTTCTCGTAGTCCTGCACCAGCACCTCGGTCACATAGCCGCTGACCTGGGGCGCGAGCACGGTGACGGCGCCGCGCACATAGGCGTTGTCGGTGCTGACCACGGTGCCCGCGAAGGGGAACAGGTTCCACGCACGCAGCACCAGCAGCACGCCGGCCAGTGCGACCACCAGCATCACCAGCACGCTGCGCAGCGAGGGTTTGATGAGCTTGGGCGATGGCGAAGGTGAAGGTGAAGGCGAAGGCGCCGCAGCGGGAGCCGGCGCAGGCGAGGCAGAGGCGGCCGTGCCGCCATTGGAATTTTCGGAGTCACTCATGTTGTTGTCTTTTCTCTGGGCGAACGGTTTCAGGCGCGGGCGACGGGTTGGGTGGGTGGCTGGCCCGGCGCGTCCTGCGGCGCGGCGGCATCGGTGCCGCGCATGGCCGAGGCATCGGCAGCGGCGGCGCGCATGCGCTCCACGAAGGCGCGCTGGCGTGCGCGGCCGGCCAGGGCCAGCATCCACAGCAGGTAGAGCACGGCCACGCCGGCCGTGAGCGCGAACACGTCGTTGTAGGCGCGCACATTGGCCTCGCGGCGTGCGGCCTGCGCCAGCTGGGCCGTGCCCTGGGCCGCACGCAGGGCCGGGTCGGCAATGACGCGGGCCAGGCTTTGCTGCTGCAGACGCAGGCGGTCTGCCACGATGGGGTCGGTGGGATCGACGTCGGCCACGATGGCGGCCGAATACACCTGCTCGCGGTGCATCTGGTAGGTGCTCAGCAGGGCCGAGCCCATGAGCGCGCCCATGGCCTGCGTCATGGAGATGGTGACGATGGCCGTCAGCATGTAGTGCGCGCCGAACTTCAGGCCCTGCACCACGCCGATCAGCATCAGCGGCCCCATGAACAGGCCCGCGCCCACGGCCATGAGGAACTGGCTGCCGAAGAAGTCCTCGGGCCGGGCCAGGCTGGTGCGGCTGTGGTCCAGCCAGGCCGCCAGCGCGAACAGCACGATGGAGCCCACGATCTGCTTGCCCATGTTCTCCAGCCCGAAGGTCAGCGCCGACACGGCAATGCCCGCGATGGTGCCCAGCAGGATGACGATGAACAGCGGCTGCATCTGGTCCACCGTCATGCCCAGCATGCGCTGCATGCCGATCACGCCATAGGTCTGCTCGGTGGTCAGAAAGCGCAGCAGCAGCGCACCGATCACGAAGCGCACCGTGGGCGCCAGCACGAACCAGCGCGTCTGCAGCATGGGGTTGCGGCGGTGGTGCTCGATGTACAGCGCCACGCTCAGCAGGACGATGGAGCCGATCAGCATCCAGGCCAGCCAGGGCGTGTCCAGCCACCAGTGGTTGTAGCCCTGCACCAGCACGGCGATCAGCAGACCCACGCCGGGCACCATGAGGAAGAAGGTCAGGAAGTCCAGCCGCTCGAAGCTGCGGATGTGCACGCCCGGCGGCAGCTTGAGCACCACCACGCCCGCGAACGAGATCAGGGCCAGGCCGGCCTCGAACAGGTAGAGGTTGTGCCACTCGCTGTTGAACAGCAGGCCCGGCGACAGGATCCAGGCCAGCGGCGTGGCGATCTGCCCCAGCCCCACGCCGATCACCAGCATCTTGAGCACATGCTTGCGCGGCGCAGCCTGCAGCATGTAGAGCGTGCCCAGCGTGCTGCAGGTGGCGCCCGCCAGGCCGCTGGCCGCGCGCAGCATGAGCAGGCTGGTGTAGCTGCCCAGCACCAGGTGCAGCAGCGTCAGCAGCGCATACAGGCCCAGGCCGATCTCGGCGAACAGCCGCATGCCGAACTGCTGGCGGAATTTGTAGACCAGCAGGTTGGCCGTCATGTTGAGCATGACGTAGGCGCCGGTCAGCCAGGCGGCCTCGGAAGACGTCAGTCCCATCTGGCCCTGGATGGTGGGCAGGTTGGCCGTGAACAGTGCATTGCCCAGGCCGCCCGTCAACGCCACCAGCACGGCGATCAGGCCATAGGCGGCGCGCACGGCCGGCTGGTGCAGCGGCATGGACGGCGAGCCCGGCAGGCTGGGCTTTTCATGCTCTTCCCAGTCCGGCGGGGGCTTGAGGTAGACGACGGGGGGCGACGGGGGCAGCACGGGCCCCGGTGGAGTGGGTGTGGTGGCCATGTCAGGCCTTCAGGCCTTGCCAGACGATCTGCAGCGCCTTGCGCGCCAGCGTGCGCCGCTGCTGCGGCGTCTCGCCGCGCAGCGAGGCGCCCAGCATGCCGAAGACCAGGGACAGCTCGGCCTGCGTCAGCGGCTGGCGGCAATGGCCGCAGGCCACGGCCCGGTCCATGGCCGGCCGAAAGATCTGCCACATGGCAACGCGGGCCTGGGCGATGACCTCGTCGCCGCGCTCCACCGTGCGCCAGTAATCGGTGATGGGGGCCGAGACCGCAATGCGCTCGGCCAGGCGCGACAGCAGCTTGTAGAAGGCATCGTCGTCCTCGGCCATGGCCTCGGCCGCGCTGCGCATGTTGTCCAGCGAACGCTCCAGCAGCGCCAGCATCAGCGCACGCCGGTCAGGAAACTGCCGGTACAGCGTGGCGCGGCCGACTTCGGCGCGCTCGACCACCAGGTCCAGCGGCGCGGTCACGCCGTGCTCGGAAAACACGGCATCGGCCGCGTCCAGCAACTGGGCGCGGCGGATATCGGCACTGGGTCTTTTGGAAGTCATGCGGATAATTATCGGACAAAGTTGTCCGTTAAATGTCCGCAACCGGCCTATCCCATGGCGCGGCCATGGGCAAAAAACCAACGGTTTCCGGCAGTGGAAAAGCCTCTACAGGTCGGTCAGCGGCAGCAGCTGGCGACGGCTGTCAAAGCGCCGCGACTGGCCGTCCAGAGGATCGGTGAAGGCCAGGCTGCGCGCCAGCAGCTGCAGCGGGCGCGAGTAGTCGCCCTCGGGCATGTCATGCACTTCGGGATAGAAGCCGTCGCCCCACAGCGGCAGGCCCAGGGCGGCCATGTGCACGCGCAGCTGGTGGCGCTTGCCGCTTTCGGGCTCCAGCCGGTAGCGCGCCCAGCGGCCGTGCTGCTCCAGCACCTGCATGTGGGTGCGGGTGTTGGGCGCGCCGGCCACCTCGTGCATGCGAAAGAAATGGCCGCTTTCCTCCATGCGGCTTTCATGCGTGCGCGGGAAAACCACGTCCTCGCGCCAGGGCGCGACGGCCTCGTAAGTCTTGTGGATGGCGCGGTCGCGGAACAGCGCCTGGTAGATGCCGCGTGTGGCGCGCTGCACCGAAAACACCACCAGCCCCGCCGTGTCGCGGTCGATGCGGTGGATGGGCGACAGCTCGGGCAGGTCGAATTCGCGCTTGAGCCGCACCAGCAGCGTCTGCTGCAGGTACTTGCCGGCCGGCACCACGGGCAGGAAATGCGGCTTGTCGGCCACCAGCAGATGCGCGTCGCGGTGGAGAACCTCGGCCTCGAAGGGAATGGGCGGCTCGGCCTGCAGCTCGCGGTAGTAGTAGTAGCGCAGGCCCGGCGCAAAGGCCGTGCCTGCATCGGCGGCGCGGCCATGCTCGTCCACCACCTCGCGCAGCGCCAGGCGCCGCAGCCAGTCTTCGCGCGCCACGGCCGGCAGGCGCTCGGCCAGAAAATCGATCAGCAACCCGCCGCCCTGGCTGGGCAGCACCACGCAGCTGGGGCTGACGCCGTCGCGTATGGGAAGAACCTTGGGGTCGTGGGCGTTGTGCATGGGGCGGCGATTCTAGCGGCGCAGGACTTCCGGCGCGCCGTCATCCCCACCGCCCGCGGCACCGTCCGCCGTCACCAGCACGCCCGCCGACACGATGTAGTCGGCCGCGCTTTCGATGTCGCCGCGCAGCGCCTCCTTCGCGGCTGGCGCATCACCGCGCCGCAGGGCCTCGACCAGGCGCGCATGGTGGCCGACCGCCACCTGTTCGCTCACGCGGCGCGAGCCCGAGCGCATGTCGTGGTTGAGGATGGGGCCTATGCGCAGCCACAGCGCCTCGATCATCTGCAGCAGCATGGGCATGCCGGCCGCGCTGTAGACGGCGAAGTGGAAATCCTTGTTGAAGGCGATGAGCCGCGCGCCGTCCGGCGAGGCGCTGGCCATCTCGGCCGCAAAGCGGTCCTGCAGGGCGGCGATGCGCTCCAGCTCGGCGGCCGGCAGTTGCAGGGCCGCCTGCTCCGTGGCCAGGCCTTCGAGGTTGACGCGGATGCGCGTGATCTCGCGGAAGGCGCTTTCCGTCATCAAGGGCACGCGCAGCGCGCGGTTGGGCGTGAGTTCCAGCGCCTGCTCGGCCACCAGCCGGTGCACGGCCTCGCGCACGGGCATGACGCTGACGCCCAGCGCGCTGGCCGTGGTGCGCAGCGATATCTGCTCGCCCGGAATCATCTGGCCCGTGATCAGCAATTCCCTGAGCTGTGCATAGACATCGCTGCTGAGGGTCTGCCGTTTGAGTGGGGTGACTAGTTCGTTGATGGCCATGGCGGCGATGGTAGCGCGGCGCCGCCGCTGTCATGCCGCATAGGGTATTCACCATATTTGATCTGTGATCACAGATACAAAATCCAAACCCAACCCGAATCCCTTTCACCTTTGTTTGAGATCCCAAGGAGTCCCCGCATGTGGAAAAACGATCTTCTGGCCGGCCAGCGCGTCCTGGTGACGGCGGGCGCCGCCGGAATCGGCCTGGAAATCAGCCGCGCCTTTGCCGAGGCCGGCGCGCGCGTCATGGTCTGTGACGTGGCCCAGACCAGCCTGGATGCGCTGGCTGCCGCCCTGCCCGGCGCCAGCGGCCGTCTTGCCGATGTGTCGGATGCCTTGCAGGTGCAGGCCCTGTTCAAGGCCGTGGACAACGAGTTGGGCGGCCTTGACGTCCTCGTCAACAACGCCGGGGTGGCCGGCCCCACGGGCGCGGTGGAGACGCTGGACCTGGCCGACTGGCAGCGCACGCTGGATGTGAACATCACCGGCGCCTTCCTGTGCACACGGCTGGCCGTGCCCCGGCTTCGGCAATCGGCACGCGAGGGCCGGCAGGCGGCCATCGTCAACCTGTCTTCGGCGGCAGGCCATCTGGGCATGCCGGGCCGCACGGCCTATTCGGCGTCCAAGTGGGCCGTGATCGGCCTGACCAAGTCGCTGGCGCTGGAGCTGGGCGCAGACGGCATCCGGGTGAACGCCATCCTGCCGGGCGCCGTGGACGGCCCGCGCATCCGCGATGTGATTGCCGCCAAGGCGCAGGCGCGCGGCCTGCCGCTGGAAGACGTCACGCGCAGCTATACGCACCAGGCCGCGCTGGGCCGCATGGCCACGGCGCGCGACATTGCCAACATGGCCGTGTTTGCCGCCAGCCCGCTGGCCGGCCATGTCACGGGCCAGGAGCTGGCCGTCGATGGGCTGACACAGGCGCTGAGCTGAGCGCCCTCTCCTCCTCCCCTCCTCTCGTCTTTTCACCGTTTGCAAGGACCTTCCATGGCCACCCGCACCAAAGCCATCATCACCTGCGCGCCCACGGGCGCCATCCACACGCCCAGCATGTCGCCCCACCTGCCCGTGACGGCCGAGCAGATTGCCCGCGCCGCCATCGATGCCGCCGAGGCCGGCGCCGCCATCGTGCACCTGCATGCCCGCGATCCCCGCGACGGGCGCCCCTCGCAGGACCCTGAGCTGTTCCGCCCCTTTCTCAAGACGATCCGTGCCGAGTGCGATGCCATCGTCAACATCACCACGGGCGGCAGCCCGCACATGACGGTGCCAGAGCGCATGCGGCCCGTGACCGAGTTCCAGCCCGAGCTGGCCTCGCTGAACATGGGCTCGATGAACTTCGGCCTGTTCCCCATGCTGGAGCGCTTCCCGAACCTGGAGCACGCCTGGGAGCGCGAGCACCTGGAAAACAGCCGCAACCTGGTCTTCAAGAACACCTTTGCCGATATCGAAGGCATCCTGCGGCTGGGCCAGGCCCAGGGCACGCGCTTCGAGTTCGAGTGCTACGACATCAGCCACCTGCACAACCTGGCGCATTTCGTGGACCGGGGGCTGGTGCAGGGGCCCGTGTTCGTGCAGTCGGTGTTCGGCATCCTGGGCGGCATCGGCGGCCACCCGGAGGACCTGATGCACATGCGGCGCACGGCCGACCGCCTGCTGGGCAGCAACTACCAGTGGTCCATCCTGGGCGCCGGGCGCAACCAGCTGCCGCTGGCCACCATGGGCGCGGCCATGGGCTCGCATGTGCGCGTGGGGCTGGAAGACTCTCTGTGGATAGGCCCGGGGCAGCTGGCCACCTCCAGCGCCGAGCAGGTGCGCCGCATCCGCACCGTGCTCGAGGCCCTGAATGTCGACGTCGCCACGCCTGACGAGGCGCGCCGGATGCTGGGCCTCAAGGGTGCGGCCAACGTGGCCTTCTGAATCGCCTTCCCGGGCCAGCCCCCATGCCACCGAACAGGAGACTCCCATGCAGATCGATATCGTCGCCGACCTCAAGACCACGCTGGGCGAAGGCCCGCTGTGGGACGTCGGGCAGCAGCGCCTGTACTGGATAGACAGCTTCGACGGCCGCATCTTCCGCTGCACGGCCGACGGGCGGGAACTGCGCGCCTGGGAAGTCGGCCAGAAGATTGGCTCCATGGCACTGCGCCGCGACGGCCGCTCGGCCCTGGTGGCGCTGCACGGCGGCGTGCACACGCTGGACCTGGAAAGCGGCGAGCTGGAGCTGGTCGTCGCCCCTGAGCCCCACCTTCCCGGCAACCGGCTCAACGACGGCAAGGTGGACCGGCAGGGCCGCTTCGTCTTCGGCTCCATGGACACCCTGGAGGAGCAGCCTTCGGCGCGGCTGTACCGGCTGGACACGGACCTGAGCCTGCATGTGCTGGACGAGGGCATCATCTGCTCGAACGGCCCGTGCTGGAGCCCGGACGGCACGACGCTCTATTTCTCGGACACGTGGAGCGGCGAGATCCGGGCCTACGACTACGACACGGCCACGGGCCATGCCAGCGGCCGCCGGACCTTTGCCCCGGTCGACACCAGCGGTGGCGGCGCAGCCGACGGGGCCACGGTCGATGCCGAAGGCTGCCTGTGGCAGGCCCTGGTGTACGCGGGCCAGCTGGTGCGCTACACGCCGGACGGCCGGGTGGACCGGGTGATAGAGATGCCGGTGCGCAAGGTGACCAGCGTGATGTTCGGCGGGCCCGGGCTCGACACGCTGTACGTCACCTCCATGGGCAAGCCGCCGTTGCCGCGTTTCCCGGGCGACGGCCAGCCCCGTGGCGCGCTGTTCTCCGTCAAGGGGCTGGGCGCGCGTGGCCTGCCCGAGCAGCGCTTCGGCGCCTGAGCACGGAGCCGGGCATGCAGGCCCGGAGCCTTCGCACCGCAACGCCGCCCGCCCCGCGAAGCGGCGCCTTCATCCACACAACAATGAAACGGCACCCACCGCTGGTGCCCGGGAGACTGTCATGGCCCAGGCCCCGCGCGCTTCGCTGCGCCAGATCCACCGCTATTCATGGGTATCCCTGCTGGTCTGCTGGCTGATCTGGGTACTGAATGCCTACGACCGCGAGATCGTGCTGCGGCTGGGGCCGACCATCTCCCGGCACTTCGGCCTGTCGGCCGACGAATGGGGCACGGTGGCCACCATCGTGATGCTGGCCCTGGCCGTACTGGACATTCCCGGGGCGATCTGGAGCGACCGCTACGGCGCGGGCTGGAAGCGCGCACGCTTTCAGGTGCCCCTGGTGCTGGGCTATACGGCGCTGTCGTTCGCCTCGGGCTTCAAGGCGCTGAGCGGCAGCCTGGGGGGCTTCGTGGCGCTGCGCGTCGGCGTCAACCTGGGCGCCGGCTGGGGCGAGCCCGTGGGCGTGAGCAACACCGCCGAGTGGTGGCCGGTGGAGCGGCGCGGCTTCGCGCTGGGCGCCCACCACACGGGCTATCCGGTGGGCGCCATGCTCAGCGGCCTGGTCGCCGGCTTTGTGCTGTACGCCTTCGGCGAGGAGAACTGGCGCTATGTGTTCTTTGTCGCGCTGGTCGTCGCCATCCCGCTGATGTGGTTCTGGGCGCGCTACTCCACGCCGCAGAAGATGGAACTGCTGTATGCCGACATCGCCGCCCGGGGCATGACCCCGCCGCAGGCCAGCGTGGCGGCGCAGGTGGAAAAAGGCCAGGCCTGGCGCACCCTGCGCAGCACGCTGGCCAACCGCAGCATCGCCCTGACGGCTGGCAACACCCTGCTCACGCAAGTGGTCTACATGGGCATCAACGTGGTGCTGCCCGCCTACCTCTACAACATCATGGGCCTGTCGCTGGCCGAATCGGCAGGCATGAGCGTGGTGTTCACGCTCACCGGCATCGTGGGCCAGCTGGTCTGGCCGGCTCTGTCGGACGTGATCGGGCGCCGCGTCACCCTGGTGATCTGCGGCCTGTGGATGGCCGCCAGCGTGGGCGCCTTCTACTTCGCCGACACCATGGCCCTGGTCGTGGTGATGCAGCTGCTGTTCGGCCTGGTCGCCAATGCGGTCTGGCCCATCTACTACGCGGTGGCCTCGGACTGCGCCCAGCCCGCAGCCACCTCCACGGCCAACGGAATCATCACCACCGCCATGTTCGTGGGTGGCGGCATCGCTCCCGTGCTGATGGGCAGCCTGATCGCCCTGGGCGGCGGCTGGACCAGCCCCGGCGGCTATGCCCTGTGCTTCCTGGTCATGGCCGGCTGCGCGCTGGGCGGCGTGGCCCTGCAGCTGGGCACGCGCGGCAACGCCGCCTCCACCGCCACCGCCTGACTCCGCTTTCCTCCACCCATCTTTCCAAGGATTTGCCATGGTCCATCACCCATCGCCCTCCCCTGTTCACGCGCCGCCCGCACGGCCGCAGCCTGCCGCCGGCGACAGGCAGTCGCTGCTCAACGCCCGCATCTTCCGCAGGCTGATGCCGCTGCTGGTGCTGTCCTATGTGATCAGCTTCATAGACCGCACCAACATCGCGCTGGCCAAGTCGCACATCGAGGTGGACCTGGGCATCTCGGCGGCCGCCTACGGCCTGGGCGCGGGGCTGTTCTTCCTGAGCTACGCCCTGCTGGAAGTGCCAAGCAACCTTGTCATGCACAGGGTGGGCGCGCGGTTCTGGATCACACGGATCATGGTGACCTGGGGCCTGCTGTCGGCCGGCATGGCCTTCATCACCGGAGAGACCTCGTTCTACGTGATGCGCGTGCTGCTGGGCGCGGCCGAGGCGGGGCTGTTCCCCGGCGTGATGCTCTACCTGACCTACTGGTTCGGCCGCGAGGAACGGGCCCGCGCCATCGGCTACTTCCTGCTGGGCGTGTGCATTGCCAACATCCTCAGCGGCCCCGTGGGCGGCGCGCTGCTGCAGATGGACGGCTTCCTGGGCTGGCACGGCTGGCAGTGGATGTTCGTGATCGAGGGCCTGCCCGCCGTGGCCCTGGCCTGGGTGGTCTGGAAGAAGCTGCCAGACGGCCCGGCCAGCGCGCCCTGGCTGACAGCCGCCGAATCGCGCGAGGTACTGCAACGGCTGCAGGCCGAGCAGGACCAGCAGGCCAGCGCCGGCCAGGTGGGCCACTCGCTCCGGGACTGCCTGCGCGACCGCCAGATCTGGCTGGCCATCCTTGTCTACTTCTGCCACCAGATCAGCATCTACACGGTGATCTTCTTCCTGCCGGGCATCATCGGCACCTACGGCCAGCTCTCGCCGCTGCAGATCGGCACGCTCAACTCCGTGCCCTGGATTGCAGCGGCCATCGGTGCGGCCTGGCTGCCGCGCTTTGCCACCCACCCGCAGCGCTGCCGGCGCATGCTGCTGGCGGGCCTGGCCACCATGGCCGCCGGCCTGCTGGTGGCCGCGCTGGCGGGCAAGGCCTCGCCAGCCCTGGGCCTGCTGGGTTTCAGCCTGACGGCGCTGATGTTCTTCGTGGTGCAGTCCGTGGTCTTCCTGTTTCCCGCCTCGCGGCTGGCGGGCGCGGGGCTGGCGGGCGGCATAGCCCTGGTCAATACCTGCGGCCTGGTGGGTGGCTTCATCGGCCCCACGGTGATGGGGATGATCGAACAGGCCACGGGCAGCACGCGCAACGGCCTGTTCATCATGGCGGGCCTGCTGGTGGTGGCCGCCCTGGCATCCACCCGGCTGCGCCAGGGCCAGGAGACGCCGTGATGACGGCGCCTTCCCCGCCGCGGGCCGCGC
>NZ_LFJT01000081.1:0-25123 GCF_001682645.1 Delftia sp. JD2 | reverse complement strand
GGCTGGGCCTGCCGGTGCTGGCCGTGATCGACGCCTCGGGCATGGCCGGCACCTTTGGCGCACTGGCCCATGGCCTGCAGCACTACCGGCCCGGCCTGCGCTGGGCCGGCCTGCTGGCCAACCGCGTGGGCAGCGCCCACCATGCCGACCTGCTGCGTGCCGGCCTGCGCGAGCCTTCGCTGTGGCTGGGCGCGCTGGCGCGGGTGCAGGGTGCAGGCACCACCTCGCTGCTGCCCGAGCGGCACCTGGGCCTGGTTGCCGCGCATGAGCTGGACGATGCCCTGCAGCGCCTGGACGTGGCCGCCGATGCGCTGCTGGCCACGCCGCTGGGCCAGTTGCCCTGGCAGGCCGAAGCCGGCCAGAGCGCCAGCTGGCAGGACTGGTCCGTGGACTTTGAACCGTGCCCGGAACCTGCCGAAGCCGTGCAGCCCTGGCTGGCGGGCCGCACCGTGGCGGTGGCGCGTGATGCGGCCTTCAGCTTCATTTACCAGGCCAACCTCGACTGCCTGCGTTCCATGGGTGCGCGGATTTCCTTCTTCTCGCCCCTGGCCGCAGAGCGCCTGCCGGATTGCGATGCGCTGTGGCTGCCCGGCGGCTATCCGGAACTGCACCTGGACGCGCTGGCCGCCCATGCCGCGCTGCGCGGTGACATTGCCGCCCACGTGGCAGCCGGCCGGCCGGTCTGGGCCGAGTGCGGCGGTATGCTCGCGCTGTGCGAACGACTGACCGACACTGCGGGCCGGACCACGGACCTCTGGGGCCTGTTGCCCGGCCATGCACGCATGCAGCCGCGCCTGGCCGGCCTGGGCATGCAGCAACTGCCCACGCCCTGGGGCCTGTTGCGCGGCCACACCTTCCACTACAGCCGGCTGGACACGTCCATGGCCGAGGCCGGGCGCAGCAGCCGCCCCGGCCAAGCCCCTCAGCCCGACCGGGGCGAGGCGCTGTACCGCCAGGGCAGCGTGCACGCCAGCTATTTCCATGCCTGGTTTGCCTCGCAGCCGCGCGCCGTGGCGGCGCTGCTGGGCGCTGACATTCCCGCAGGCCAGGCGTCATGACCGACCAGATCTCCACCTATTCGCTTGCGCGCAGCCAACTCATTCTGGGCGGCCAGAAAAGTGGCAAGTCGCGCCGTGCCGAATTGCTGGCCCGCGCCTGGCTCGATGGCGCCCTGGACCGCGAGGCCGCGCTGATCGCCACCGGCCAGCCCTGGGACGACGAAATGCGCGAGCGCATCGCCCGCCACCGGCGCGACCGCGCCGAGCGCGTGCCCGGCATGGCCACGCTTGAGGAGCCGCTGGACCTGGCCGCCATGCTTGCGCGGCACAGCACGCCGCAGCGCCTGCTGGTGGTGGACTGCCTGACGCTGTGGCTGACCAACTGGATGATGCCGGCCCAGCCTTCCGAGGAACTGGCGCGCGGATGGGAGGGCCAATGCACGGCCTTTCTGGCCGCCTTGCAAGCTGCGCCCGGCCCGGTGATCCTGGTCGGCAACGAGATCGGCCTGGGCGTGATCCCGCTGGGATCGCAGGTGAGGGCCTTTGTGGATGCGCTGGGTGTGCTCAACCAGCGTGCGGCGCAAAGCTGTGAAACCGTCACGCTGATGTGCGCCGGCCTGCCGTTGGCGCTCAAGGGCCCGCAGCCGTGAGGCCATGGCGTCTCGCCCTGTGGGGCCTGGCGTTGGCACTGGCGCTGTCTGCGGCGCAGGCTGCCATCCGGGTCACGGACGGGCGGGGCGTTCCGGTGGAGCTGCCACAGCCGCCGCACCGCATCGTCAGCCTGCTGCCCTCGCTGACCGAGACCGTGTGCGAGCTGGGCGGCTGCCAGCGCCTGGTTGGCGTGGACCGCTATTCGAACTGGCCGGCCCATGTGAAGACCCTGCCTGTGGTGGGCGGCGGAATCGATCCCAACATCGAGGCCATCGTCGCGCTCAAGCCTGATCTGGTGCTGGTGTCCATGGCCTCGCGCTCGGTGGCGCGGCTGCAGGCATTGGGCCTCAAGGTGGTGGCGCTGGAGCCGCGCACCCATGCCGATGCGCAGGCCGTGCTGCGCACCGTGGGCCAGTTGCTGGACCTGCCGCCCGCGCAGGGCGCCGACCGTGTCTGGTCCGCCATCGAGGCGCGCATGCAGGAGGTGGAGCGCAGCATGGACCCCGCGCTGCGCGGGCAGACCGTGTATTTCGAGGTCAATCGCGGCCCCTTTGCCGCCGGCGAGTCTTCGTTCATCGGCGAGACCCTGGAGCGCCTGGGCATGCGCAACATCGTGGGTGCGCAGCTGGGGCCGTTCCCGCGCATCAACCCTGAATTCGTGGTGCGCGCCGATCCGGACTTCATCCTGGGCGGCGACCGCAGCCTGGGCACATCGGGCGAGCCCTATCCGGGCTGGGGCCGCATGCGTGCCATGCAGGCCGGGCGCGTCTGCCGCTTTGTGCCGGCCGAGCTGGACGTGCTGGTGCGCGCCGGCCCGCGCATGGCCGAGGGCGCTGCGCTGATGGCGCGTTGCCTGAACGGGGCCGCACGGTGAGGCCGGCCCGCAGGCACCACAGCGGCCGGGCTGCGCCCTGGATGGCACTGGCCCTGCTGGTCGTGAGTGCCCTGCTCATGCTGCTGGGCGCGGGCGTGGGCAGCACGGGCTGGGAGAGCGTGTGGGCGGCGCGCAGCGATCCGCTGTCCTGGCAGATCGTCACCGAGATCCGGCTGCCCCGCACGGCGGGCGCGTGGCTGGCGGGCGGCCTGCTGGGGCTGGCCGGGGCCATCGCCCAGGGCGTGTTCCGCAACCCGCTGGCCGATCCCTATCTGCTGGGCAGTGCCTCGGGCGCCTCGCTGGGCGTTGCATTGAGCATGGCGGCGCTGGGCGCCTCGCCCTTTGCGCTGGCGGGCCTTGCGCGCCTGGGTGTCACGGGCGCGGCCTTTGCGGGCGCGGCCCTGGCCGTGCTGCTGACCCTGGTGCTGGCCCAGGGCGTGCACAACACCATGCGCCTGCTGCTGGCCGGCGTGGTGGTGGGTGTGGTTCTGGGCGCGGCCGCATCGCTGGTGCTGCTGATGAACCCGGACATCATGCAGGCCATGCAGGCCTTCATGCTGGGCAGCACCTCCTTCATCGGCTGGGGCGCCTGCGCGCTGATGCTGGCCGTGCTGCTGGCCACCACCCTGGGCGCCTGGTGCCTGGGCCGCGTGCTCGACGGCCTGTCCCTGGGCGAGGCCACGGCCCACAGCCTGGGCCTGCCGCTGGCGCCGCTGCGCATGGTGCTCATCTTGCTGCTGGCCCTGGCCACGGGCACGGCCGTGGCGCAGACCGGGCTGATCGCCTTCGTCGGCCTGGCCGCGCCGCATCTGGTGCGCTCCATGGTGCGGTCCATGCACCGCTGGCTGCTGGTGCTCAGCGCGGGCATGGGCGCCGTGCTGCTGCTGGCCGCCGACCTGCTGGCGCGCTGGCTTATCGCCCCGCAGGAGCTGCCCGTGGGCGCGCTCACGGCCCTGCTGGGCGGCAGCTACCTGCTGTGGCTCATGCACCGCCGCCACGCCCTGCGCGGCGGGGAGGGCGCATGACGGCCCCCGCCCTGCAAGCGCGCGCCCTGAAGGTTCGCCTGGGCGATCGACAGGTCCTCAGCGGCCTGAGCCTGGCCCTGCCCGCCGGCCGCTGGACCGCCATCGTCGGCCCCAATGGCGCTGGGAAATCCACGCTGCTGCGCGCCCTGGCAGGCATGGAGTCCGGCGCTGGCGTGCAAGGCGAAGTGGAGCTACTGGGCCGCCCGCTGCGGCAATGGAGTGCGCGCGAACGGGCCTGCTCGCTCGCCTGGCTGGGCCAGAACCAGCCCGTGGCCGGTGACATGCGGGTCCATGACGTGGTCATGCTGGGCCGCCTGCCGCACCAGGGCTGGCTGGCTGCGCCCAGCCAGGCAGACCATGCCGCCGTGGAGCAGGCCCTGCGCCAGACCCAGGGCTGGGACTGGCGCATGCGCAGCGTGGGCAGTCTCTCGGGCGGCGAGCGCCAGCGCGTGCTGCTGGCGCGCGCCCTGGCCGTGCAGGCCCGCGTGCTGCTGATGGACGAACCCCTGGCCAACCTCGACCCGCCGCACCAGGCCGACTGGCTCGAATGCGTGCAGGCCCTGGTCGCCCAGGGCCGCACCGTGGTCAGCGTGCTGCATGAGATATCGATGGCCTTGCAGGCCCAGGACCTGGTCATTCTCGACAAGGGGCAGGTAAGGCACCAGGGTGCCTGCGCCGACGCTGCCACGCATGCGGCGCTGGAGGCCGTGTTCGAGCACCGGCTGCGCATCCGCGCCATCGACGGGCAGTGGCTGGCCCTGCCACGGCTGCGGGGGCAAGCTGCGGCTCCCTGATCGCCTGTTAGAAAAAAATGTCTCTCCATGCGCCGTATCTGAGCCGCTGGGCTCTGACCATCGATGGCCAGCCCCTGTCCACGCCGCGCGGTGTGTTGCTGCCCGTGCGCCAGGGCGGCACGCCCGCCATGCTCAAGATTGCGCTGGAGCCCGAAGAGGTGGCCGGCGCCCGCCTGATGGCCTGGTGGAATGGCGATGGTGCCGCGCCTGTGCTGGCCCATGAAGGGCCGGCCCTGCTGATGCTGCGCGCCACAGGACCCGAATCGCTGGTGGACATGGCCCGTGGCGTGCGCGATGAGCAGGCCACGCGCATCCTGTGCACCGCTGCCAAGCGCCTGCACCTGCCGCGCGCCAAGGCGTTGCCACCCCTGGTGCCGCTGACGCAGTGGTTCCATGCATTGCTTGCACAAGGCCATGGAACCGCCAGCCTGCTCGGCCTGTGCGCCGCCACGGCGCGCGAGCTGCTGGCCGCACCGCGCGACGTGACCGTGCTGCATGGTGACCTTCACCACGGCAATGTGCTGGACTTCGGACCCCTGGGCTGGCTGGCCATCGACCCCAAGGGCCTGCACGGTGAGCGCGGCTTCGACTACGCCAACATCCTGAGCAATCCCGACCCCGCCAGCGCGCTGGCGCCGGGACGCTTTGCGCACCGCATGGCCACCATTGCCGAAGTCTCGGGCATAGAGCAAAGGCGCCTGTTGCAATGGGTGCTGGCCTGGTCGGGACTGTCTGCCGTCTGGAGCATGGAAGACGGTGACGATCCTGGCGCTGCGATGGCTGTGGCGCAAATGGCGGCTTCGGCCTTGGGCTAGTCGCGACCGGCTTTCCTCGACCGAGGTGCCTCCAGATACGCACCGCTGGCAAACAATTGCTCCTCGGCCTGGTCGATGCGCTGCACCACGCCTTTGCCGGCGCGGCTGGCCAGCAGTTCCACCAGGGCCTCGGACAGCGCCACGGCCGAGGTGATGGAGGGGAAGAACGACGGGCTGTGCAGCGAAAACAGCAGCGTGGCGTCGGCCAGCAGCGCCAGGGGCGAGGCGGGGCTGTCGGTCAGTGCCACGATGCGGCAGCCCGCGTCCCGGGCGGCCTGAGCCACGGCCAGCGCCTCGCGCGAGTAGGGCGCAAAGGCGACTACCAGCAGGGCGTCGCCGCGCTCCATGGCGCGGCATTGCATCTCCAGCGTGCCGCCCTGGCCGTCCAGCAGGTGCACGCTGGCGCGCAGCAGCCGGTACACATAGACGAAGGAAAAGGCCACGGGGTAGCTGGCGCGAAAGCCCGCCACATGCACGCTGCGGGCCTTTTCCAGCAGTGCGCAGGCCTGCTGCAGGGCGTCGCCCAGGCGCCGCTCGGTGGCCTCCAGATTGCGGCGGTGCACCTCGAAGGTCTCGCCCACCAGGTCATGGTCGCCAGCGCGGCCCACCAGGGCCTTGGCGCGCTGGCCGTAGGCCTCGTCGCTGCCCAGTCCCATGTCCTGCGCGAAGGCCTGCTTGAGCTGCGGCCAGCCGTCAAAACCCAGCCACTGCGCAAACCGCACCAGCGTGGCGGGCGGGCTGCCGGCGCGCGTGCCCACGCTGCGCATGGAGGCCGTGACCACATCGTTGGGATGCTCCAGCACGAAGCGGGCCACCTGTTGCAGCGCCGGGCTCAGCTCGGCAAATCGCTGGCGGATGTCGTCTTGAACGGACATGGGTTTTCAGGAGGAAGGAGAGGAAAAGGGCGGTGTTGGCTGCGCCGACTGTAGCCCAGGCGCGGGCCGGCTTGGAACGGCTGTGGTTGAAATCTCTGTTGACGGAACAAATGTTCCGTCAAATAATGCGATGAAACATTTGTTCCTTGAAAGAACTGCCATGAGCCATGTGTTCCATCGTCGCCTGCACCACACGCCCCCCGTCGCCGTCGCCGCCAGCGGCCTGGAGATACGCGACGCGCAGGGGCGCAGCTATATCGATGCCTCGGGCGGCGCGGCCGTGTCCTCGCTGGGCCACGGTCATCCCGACGTGATCGCCGCCATGCATGACCAGATCGACCGGCTGGCCTATGCCCACACCAGCTTCTTCACCACCGCGGTGGCCGAGGAACTGGGGCAGGAACTGGTGCGCGGCGC
The DNA here is from genome assembly GCF_001682645.1 of Delftia sp. JD2. Lineage (NCBI taxonomy): Bacteria > Pseudomonadati > Pseudomonadota > Betaproteobacteria > Burkholderiales > Comamonadaceae > Delftia > Delftia sp. JD2. Next base: position 18,674 of record NZ_LFJT01000081.1, on the reverse strand, counting down.
GCCCGAAGGCACCAGCCACGCCTACCTGGTCAGCGGCGGCTCCGAGGCCGTGGAGGCCGCGCTCAAGATGGCGCGCCAGTACTTCGTGGAGATCGGCCAGCCCGAGCGCACGCACTTCATCGCGCGCCGCCAGAGCTACCACGGCAACACGCTGGGTGCGCTGGCCGTGGGTGGCAATGCCTGGCGGCGCGCGCCGTTCGCCCCCATCCTCGTGCCGGCCACCCATGTCTCGCCCTGCAATGCCTACCGCGACCAGCGCGACGATGAAACCCCAGAGCAATACGGCCAGCGCCTGGCCGACGAGCTGGATGCGGCCATCGGCGTCCACGGCCCGCGCAGCGTGATCGCCTTCGTGGCCGAGACCGTGGGCGGCGCCACGGCCGGCGTGCTCACGCCCGTGCCCGGCTACTTCAAGGCCGTGCGCGAGGTGTGCGACCGCCACGGCGTGCTGCTCATCCTGGACGAGGTGATGTGCGGCATGGGCCGCACGGGCACCCTGCATGCCTGCGAGCAGGAAGGCGTGGTGCCCGACCTGATCACCGTGGCCAAGGGCCTGGGCGGTGGCTACCAGCCCGTGGGCGCGGTGCTGGCGCAGGGGCGCATCGTCGATGCCATGTCGCGCGGCAGCGGCTTCTTCCAGCACGGCCATACCTACCTGGGCCACCCGGTGGCCTGCGCGGCGGCGCTGGCCGTGCAGCGCGTGATACGGCGCGACGGCCTGCTGGACAAGGTGCGTACCGATGGCGAAGCCTTCGGGCAGATGCTGGTGCACGCCCTGGGCAGCCACCGCCGCGCGGGCGAGCACGTTGGCGACATTCGCGGGCGCGGCTTCTTCTGGGGCGTGGAAATGGTGGCCGGCCGCGCCAGCAAGGCGCCCTTCGATGCGGGCCTGAAGCTGAACGCCCGCATCAAGACCGAAGCCATGCAGCGCGGCCTGCTGTGCTACCCCGGCGGCGGCACGGCCGATGGCCGTGCGGGCGACCACGTGCTGCTGGCGCCGCCCTTCATCGCCACGCGGGAACAGCTGCAGACCATCGCCACGCGCCTGGCCGAGTCCATCGAGGCCGCACTCGCCCAGGTTCTCTGATCCGTTCCTGCGCTTGCGCGCATTTCCACGCTTTCCCACGCTTTCCCCAACCCCGCCACAGGAGTGTCCCCATGACCCCATCCCGCCCGACCCTGAAGCGCACGGCCCTGGCCGTGACCAGCGCCCTGATCGCCGCGCTGCTGCCGCTGGTCGCCAGCCATGCCCAGGACAGCGGCACGCTCGCCAAGATCCAGCAGGCCGGGGCCATCACGCTGGGCTACCGCGAGTCCTCGTTCGGTTTTTCCTACCTGGATGGCGATCTCAAGCCCGTGGGCTACAGCATGGACATCTGCCGGCGCATCGTGGACGAGGTCAAGGCCCAGCTCAAGCTGCCCGCACTGCAGGTGCGCTATCAGGCCGTGACCTCGGCCAACCGCATCCCGCTGGTGGCCAACGGCACGGTGGACCTGGAGTGCGGCTCCACCACCAACCTGGTGGAGCGGCAAAAGCAGGTGGCCTTCTCGCCGGATATCTTCCGCTACAACGTGCGCATGCTGGTGCGCGCGGACTCGGGGCTGCGCTCCGTCGCCGATCTGCAGGGCAAGACCGTGGCGACGACGGCGGGCACCACGTCCTTTCGCCTGCTGCGCGAGGCGGACCGGGGCCGCAACCTCGACATCACCAACCTTTCGGGCAAGGACCATTCGGACTCCTTCATGCTGGTGGAGAGCGGCCGTGCCCAGGCCTTCGTGCTGGATGACATCCTGCTCGCCGGCCAGATCGCCAATGCCAAGAACCCGCAGGACTACCTGATCACCGGCGAAAGCCTGCGCACCGAGAACCAGGCGCTGATGCTGCGCAAGGACGATGCCGGCTTCAAGTCCATCGTGGACCGCGTGGTGACGGGCATGATGCAGTCCGGCGAGATGGAAAAGCTCTACAACCGCTGGTTCATGTCGCCCATCCCGCCCAGGAACATCAACATCAACTACCCGCTCAACGCCGAGACGCGCGAGGCCTTCGCCCATCCCTCGTCCAAGGGCATCTGAACTTATTGCACGCATCCATGACCCGCATCGCCCTCATCCACGCCCTCAGCCACTCCGTCGCTCCCATCAACGAAGCCTTTGCGCGCGACTGGCCCGAGGCGGTTCGCATGAACCTTCTGGACGACAGCCTCTCGGCCGACCTGGCGCGCAACGGGCGCGGGCTGGACGCCGCCATGCACGAGCGCTTCCAGCGCCTGGCGCAGTACGCGGTGGACACGGGCGCGCAGGGGATCTTGTTCACCTGCTCGGCCTTTGGCCCGTGCATCGAGGCCGTGGCCGCGCGCCATGCGCCGCTGCCCGTGCTCAAGCCCAACGAGGCCATGATCGAGGAGGCCGTGCAGGGCCAGCAGGGTGCCTTGGGTTTGATCTCCAGCTTCGCGCCCACGCTGCAGTCCATGCCGCCGGAGTTTCCGGCCGGCATCGAACTCGTGCCCGCCCTGGCCGATGGCGCCATGGACGCGCTCAACCGGGGCGACACCGCCACTCATGACCGCCTGGTGGTCGAGCAGGCCAGGGCCCTGGCCGCGCGTGGCTGCACGCGCATTGCGCTGGCCCAGTTCAGCATGGCGCGTGCCCGCGCGGCCTGCGAGGCCGCCACGGGCCTGCCCGTGCTCACCACGGTGGACAGCGCCGTGCGTGCCCTGCAGCGCCGGCTGGGCGCCCGCCTCGGTTAAAGTGGCGCTCCGCTGCGGCGCATGCCCGCCGCAGCGCGTGCAACTTTTGAGGATGACAGACCCATGCAGATCGAACAGGCCCCGACGGAAAAGCCCTATGAAAAGCCCGAAGGCGAACGCCGTGGCCTGGTGCTGGTGAACACCGGCGACGGCAAGGGCAAGAGCACGGCGGCCTTCGGCTTGGCCCTGCGCGCGCATGGCCGGGGCAAGTCCGTCAAGATCTTCCAGTTCATGAAGGTGCCCACCGCGCGCTTTGGCGAGCACCGCATGTTCGAGCAACTGGGCATGCCCATCGAGGGCCTGGGCGACGGCTTCAGCTGGAAGAGCCAGGACCATGAGCGGTCGGCCCAGATCGCGCGCGAGGGCTGGGAGCGTGCGCGCACCGCCATCCTCTCGGGTGATCACTTCCTGGTCGTGCTCGACGAAATCACCTATCCGCTGATTTATGGCTGGCTGCCGCTGGAGCCTGTGCTGCAAGCCCTTGCCGACCGCCCGCGCCATGTGCACGTCATGCTCACGGGCCGCCGCTGCCCCGAGGAAATCATTGCCGTGGCCGATACCGTCACGCGCATGGAACTGGTCAAGCACGCCTTCCAGGCCGGCATTCCCGCCCAGCGTGGTATTGAGGACTGATGCCGCCCGCAGGCCCGGCCTGCGGCGGACAATGGCGGCATGAGCAGCGAAACGCAATCCCGGGCGCCAGAGACCATTCCCGCCCAACCCTTTGCCGAGGCCGAGCGGGCAGCCGTCTACCGAGCCATCCATGAGCGGCGCGACATGCGCCACTTCTGCGGCGGCGAAGTCGCGCCCGAGGTGCTGCTGCGCCTGCTGCGCGCCGCCCACCATGCGCCCAGCGTCGGCTTCATGCAGCCCTGGCGCTTCATCCGCGTGCGCGATGCGCAATTGCGCCAGGAGATCCATGCCGTGATCGAGCAGGAACGCCTGCAGACCGCGCGTGCGCTGGGCGAGCGCGAGGAAGACTTCATGCAGCTCAAGGTCCAGGGCGTGCTGGATGCGGCCGAGGTGCTGGTCGTGGCCATGCCGCCAGGGCGCGAGGCCCATGTCTTCGGCCGGCGCACCCTGCCCGAGATGGACGTGGCCTCGGCCGCCTGCGCCATCCAGAACATGTGGTTGGCCGCGCGTGCCGAGGGGCTGGGGCTGGGCTGGGTCTCGCTGTTCGATCCCGAGGTGCTGGCCGCGCTGCTGCAAATGCCCGTGGGCAGCCGGCCGCTGGCCGTGCTGTGCCTGGGCCCCGTGTCCGCCTACTATGCCGAGCCCATGCTGCAGCAGCAAAAGTGGGCCAGCCGCGCACCGCTGCAGGACATGCTCTACGACGACTTCTGGGGCCAGCGCGCCGCCGGTCCGCAGCCGCAGGCATGAGCGACAGTCCTTCCTGGCAACTGCTGGGCGCCGCGCTCAGCCCGCTGTGGTGGTGCTGGCAGGCGCTGTCGCAGCCTGTGTCCGAACCCTGGGCGCGCCACGCCCTGGCCGCCGCGCTGGCCGTTCCCGTGGCCCTGCTGATCGACCGGCTCTGGGGCGAGCCGCCCGTGTGGATGCACCCCGTGGTCGCCATGGGCCGGCTGCTGGCTGCGGTTGGGCGAAGAATTGCCCCACGCGAGGAACATGTGCGCGACTGGCCACGCTTTGCGCTGGGCGCCGTCGCCTGGTGCCTGCTGGCGCTGCTGTTCTTCGCCATCTACGCGTTCATCCAGTGGCTGCTGCCGCCCATGCCATGGTGGCTGGGCGCCCTGGTGCTGGGCGTGCTGCTCAAGCCGCTTTTGTCCTGGCGCATGCTGCGCGACGAGGTGCTGGCCGTGGAAGCTGCACTGCAGCAATCCCTGCCCGCAGGCCGCGAGCGGCTGACCTGGCTGGTCAGCCGGGATACAGCGCAGCTGGACGCTGGCCAGGTGCGCGAAAGCGCCATCGAAACCCTGGCCGAGAACCTCAGCGACTCCGTGCTGGCGCCGCTGTTCTGGTTTGCCGTGGCCGGCCTGCCGGGCGCGGCCCTCTACCGCTTTGCCAATACGGCCGATGCCATGTGGGGCTACCCGGGCTGGCGCGGGCAGGGCGATGACCGGCGCCACTGGCAATGGGCTGGTAAATGGACGGCGCGTGCCGATGACCTGCTCAACTGGATACCGGCGCGCCTGACCGCCTTGCTGCTGGCCTTGTCCGGCCTGGCCGCCGGCCGGCGGCCGGGCTGGGGTGCGCTGCGCCAGGACGCGCGCATCACCCCGTCGCCCAACGGCGGCTGGCCCATGGGCGCCATGGCAAGGCTGCTGGGCGTGCGCCTGGGCAAGCCCGGCGTCTACGTGCTCAACCCCGCAGGCCGCGTGCCGCAGGCGGCCGAGCTGCAGCAGGCCGTGGTGCATGCGGGCCGCGTGGTGGCCATGCTGGTGGCTGCAGGGGCGGCCCTCGCGCTGGTCCTTGGATGGGTGATGACGGGGCAGACACGATGAAACCAATGACAGTCACCCACGGTGGCACGGATGCGCTGGGCGTGCCCGCGCACGATTTCTCCACCAACCGCAATGCCTGCGGACCCTGCCCGCAAGCGCTGGATGCACTGTCCCAGGCACACGCGGCCCAGTACCCGGACCCGCAGTACACGGCGCTGCGTGCGCGCCTGGCGGATTTTCATGGCGTTACGGCCGAGCGCATCGTCATCGCGGCCAGCGCCAGCGATTTCATCCACCGCATCACCATGCATGCAGCGCGCGAAGGCGCGGCCGTCGCCAGCCTGCCGGCCCACCATTACGGCGACTACGCCCACGCGGCGCAGGTCTGGCGTCTGCCCCTGGCTGCGCGCGACGGCATCACCGAAGCCGGCCCCGGCCTGCACTGGGCCTGCGCGCCATCGAGCCCGCTGGGCCAGCCCGAAGACGTCTGGCCCCTGTGGAGCGAGCCCGCACCGCCCGGCACCTGGCGCGTGATCGACTGCGCCTATGCCCCCCTCAGACTGGAGCCGGGCATGGAACCCGCCGTGCCCTCCCAGGTGCGCGATGCCTGGCAGATGTGGACCCCCAACAAGGCCCTGGGCATGACCGGCGTGCGCGCGGCCTACGCCATTGCGCCCGAAGCCGTGCCGCACGACGAGATTGATGCCTTGCGTGCCCTGTCACCATCCTGGCCCGTGGGCGCCCATGGCGAGGCCATGCTCACGGCCTGGACCGCACCGGCCACCCGGCAATGGCTGGCGCAAAGCCTGCAACGGCTGCGCGATTGGAAGGCGCAGCAGCTCGATCTGGTGCAGCGCCTGGGCTGGCAGGTACTGCCCGGCTCGCAGGCCAATTACTTTGTGGCGCGCTGGCCGCAGGCCCAGCAGGGCGACGCCATGCAGACGCGTCTGGCCCAACTGCGCGCGCAGGGCATCAAGCTGCGCGACTGCGACAGCTTCGGCCTGCCCGGCTGCGTGCGCATGGGCGTGCTGGCGCCCGCATCCCAGAACGCCTTGCTGGCCGCCTGGCAGCCAATGGAGAAACACCATGCAATCGAATGAGCCCGCTGCCGTGAATCTGCCCCTGCCCAGGCCCGGCCAGCGCCCCGCGCTGTGCGTGATGGTGCTGGGCACCAGCAGCGGTGCCGGCAAGAGCTGGGTCGCCACCGCGCTGTGCGCCTGGTACCGCGCGCAGGGCTACAAGGTGGCGCCCTTCAAGGCGCAGAACATGAGCAACAACGCGCGCGTGGTCTCCGCGCCGGGCGGTGCCTGGGGCGAGATCGGCACGGCACAGTACCTGCAGGCCCTGGCGGCAGGCTGCGCGCCCGATGTGCGCATGAACCCGCTGCTGCTCAAGCCCGAGGCCGACATGCGCAGCCAGGTCGTGCTGCTGGGCCGGGTCAGCGAGGAGCTGTCGGCCTTGCCCTGGCGCGGCCGCAGCGCCCGCGTCTGGCCGCAGATCGCCGAGGCGCTGGACAGCCTGCGCGCCGACAACGATGTGGTCGTCATCGAAGGCGCCGGCTCCCCCGCAGAAATCAACCTGCATGCCAGCGACGTCGTCAACATGCGCGTGGCGCGCCACTGCGGCGCGCATTGCCTGCTGGTGTCCGACATAGACCGGGGCGGCGCCTTCGCCCACCTCTACGGCACCTGGGCCCTGCTGCCGCCGGAAGAACAGGCACTGATCCGCGGCTTCGTGCTCAACAAGTTCCGGGGCGACGCCAGCCTGCTGGCGCCCGCCCCGCAGATGCTGCAGGAGCGCACCGGCGTGCCCACCGTGGCCACCATCCCCATGCAGTTCCAGCATGGCCTGCCGGAGGAGGATGGCGTCTTTGACGACCGTGGCTCTGGAGGAGGGGCGGGGCGCGCCGTGCACACCACCATTGCCATCATTGCCTACCCGCGCATCAGCAACCTCGACGAATTCCAGCCCCTGCTGCAGGTGCCGGGCCTGCGCGTGGCCTGGGCGCGCACGCCGGCCCAGCTGGCAGGCGCGGACTGGATCATCCTGCCCGGCTCCAAGGCCACGGCTGCCGATCTGGCCTGGATGCGTTCCCAGGGCCTGGATGCCGCCGTTGCTGCACACGCTGCGGCAGGCCGGCAGGTGCTGGGCATCTGCGGCGGCCTGCAGATGCTGGGCGAGGCGCTGATCGACCTGCATGGCGTGGACGGCAACGCAGCCGGCCTGGGCCTTCTGCCGCTGACGACCCTGTTCGCGCCCGACAAGACCGTGCTGCCCGCCAGCGTGCAACTGCCGCCGCTGCCGGGTGCGCTGGCGCCGCTGTCTGGCGTGCAGGCGCAGGTCTATGAAATCCACCACGGCCAGACCAGCGTGCGCCCCGACATGGTGGCCGCTGGCAGTGCCGTGGCCGAGCCCGTGCCCGGCCTGCTGTGGCACAGCCCCGATGGCCGCATCGCGGGCTGCTACTGGCACGGCCTGTTCGAGAACGCCGAGGTGCTGCGCGCCCTGTGGGGCGCCGAGGTGCCCACGCTGGACAGCGTCTTCGCACGCATGGCCGAAGGCGTGCAGCGCTGGTTTGCGCACCAGGCTTGACCCATGTCAGGGGCAGCTTGCAGGGGGCGCGGCAAGCTGTAGGCCATGGCCTGCATGCGCAGCCGTGCTGTACCGATAAATGGGGAGCTGGAAAACACGCATGCTTGGGCCTTGACTTTTTTCACGAGGAATGGAGTGAAGCTATGAAAAACCCATGGATTCGTCCCCTGCAGCTGTGTATTGGCGCCGCCGTGCTTGGCATGGCCGGACTGGCCACTGCCCAGCCCGCCCCTGGCCCCGATGGCATGCCGCCCCCGCCGCCCGCTGCGGAAAAGGCCAAGCCCCACCACCACCACAAGAAGCACGCTGAGCCCAAGGGGCCCGCCAAGCGCGGCTATGACCGCCGCGACCCGGCACAGCACGAGGCTGCCGCCGTCCAGGAGCAATCGCGCCGAGGCGGCGTCCAGTCGGGCGACCACTTCCAGCGCAATGCCGTGGCCCGCTGCGATGTCTTCAAGAACGAAGGCGACCGCCGCTCCTGCGTGGAGCGCGTCAAGGACGGCCAGGTCAGCGGCTCCGTCGAAGGCGGCGGCGTGCTGCGCGAGTACACGGAGCAGGTTCCTGTAAGGCAATAACAGCGCTTGCTGTTGTTCACCTGAGAAAACCCGCCGGGCCACGAAGCCGGCGGGTTTTTTTGTGGGCGAATGCAGGCTCCCGCGTCAGCAGCCTGTGGTGTGGTCCCTGCTGCAGGCAGCCGGTCGGTATCGAATTTCGACCGTAGAGACCTGGCCCGCCGCCACGCCCTGTCCACCGGATTTGATCTGGGTCATACAAACCCATTCCACCTGTCCCGGACCAGCGCGCACCGGCAAGGCATTTCTATGATGGCGCCGTACTTCCCATATGGAAAAAGGATTCATCCCATGCAAGCCTTCCGGATCGTGGTCATTGGTGCGGGGCAGACCGGCACTCCCTTGCTGCAGCAATTGCTGGACGCGCCCTTTGTGCAGCTGCTCGGGGTGGCCGATCTGGATTTGAACCAGCCCGGCATCGCACTGGCACGCGCGCGCGGCGTGCCGGTCACCACCCGGTTCATGGAACTGGTGGACGCGGCGGTGGACATCATCATCGACGTGACCGGCTCCCTGCAGGTGCGCGAATCGCTGCGCAGCAAGATGGTGGAGACCGGCAACACGCACACGCTGATCATGCATGAGGCGATTGCGCTGCTGATGATGTCGCTGTCGGCCGGCCGGCTGGTGACCAGCAAGCACAGCGATCTGGAATATTCCTGAACGCAGGCGGCGGATACGCAGGACAGCTATCCGCTCCATCCTCCCATGCCTGGCGGATGACGGGCTGCCGCAGCAGACGCTACAGCTACAGCCACTCCTTCATCCACCCCAGCCCCTCGCTGGTAGCGTGCGCCGCCGCGCCGCGCGCGGGGCGGTATTCGCAGCCTATCCAGCCGTCGTAGCCCAGCTGGTCCAGCAGGCAGAAAAGGTAGGGGTAGTTGACCTCGCCCACGTCGGGTTCGTGGCGTTCGGGCACGCCTGCGATCTGCACATGCCCCACGCGGCCCGTGGGCAGGTACTGGCGGATCTTCATGGCGAGGTCTCCCTCGACGATCTGGCAGTGGTAGAGGTCCATCTGGACCTGGACATTGGGCTCTGCGATGTCGGCCAGCAGCGCATGGGCCTGGTCCTGGCGGCTCAGGAAGAAGCCGGGCATGTCCCGGCCGTTGATGGGCTCCAGCAGGATGGCGATGCCGTGGGGCGCGGCCAGCCGTGCGGCATGGCGCACGTTGGCGATGTAGGTGGCGCGCAGGATGTCATCGCTGGCGCCTGCGGGCTTGAGCCCGGCCATGACGTGGATGCGCGGGCAGCCCAGGGCCCGGGCATAGGCGATGGCGCGTTCCATGCCCTGGGCGAATTCCGCCTCGCGCCCGGGGATGCAGGCCAGGCCGCGCTCGCCCGCATTCCAGTCGCCGGGCGGGGCGTTGAACAGCACCTGCTGCAGGCCGTGGTCCTGCAGGCGGCGGGCCAGTTGCTCGGGCGCGAAGTCGTAGGGGAACAGGTATTCGACGGCCTGGAAGCCGTCGCGCGCGGCGGCCTCGAAGCGGTCAAGAAAGTCCAGGTCGTTGTAGAGCATGGACAGGTTGGCGGCGAAACGGGGCATGAAGGCTTTCCTGAAAACGGAGGCTGAGTGTGGCATCAGGCGCTTGCCAGCGCGCCGAAGGCCTTGGTGAAGAAGTCCGTCGTGCCGAAGTTGCCGGACTTGAGCGTGAGGTGCAGGCCCTGCGGCGCCAGGGGCGAGGCGGCATGGCACCAGGGCACGCCAGGGTCGATCTGCGGCCCTATGCGCATCTGCTCGATGCCCAGCGCCTGCACGCAGGCGCCCGAGGTTTCTCCGCCGGCCACGACGAGCTGGCGCACGCCCATCTCGACCAGTCCCCGGGCGATGGCGGCGATGGTCTGTTCGACCAGTGCGCCGGCCTGCTCCACGCCCAGGCGGCCCTGCACGGCCTTGACGGCCGCGGATTCGGCCGTGGAGTAGATCAGCACCGGGCCGCTGGCGATGTGCTGGCGGGCCCAGGCCAGGGCCTTGCCGGCTTCGTCCTCGCCAGCGGCGATGCGCAGCGGCTCCAGCGCCAGGGCAGGGCGCCCCGAGGCGATGAAGTGCGCCACCTGTGCATTGGTGGCCACCGAGCAACTGCCCGAGACGACCGCCTGCAGGCCGGTGGCGGTTGGCAGGGCAGCGGCCTGGGCCGTGGGCTGGATGCCGAAGTTCGCGGGCAGGCCGATGGCCACGCCCGAGCCCGCTGTGACAAGCGGCATGCCGGCCAGCGCCGGGCCCAGGCGCAGCAGGTCGTCGTTGGAGACGGCATCGACCACGGCCATGCCCACGCCCTCGGCCTGGAGTGCGGCGATGCGCGCGCGGATGGCGGCCTCGCCCTGCGCGACGGCCACATGGTCGATCAGCCCCACCTTGCGCCGTGTCTGCGCCTGCAGCACGCGCACCAGGTTGGCATCGGTCATGGGCGTGAGCGGGTGGTTGCGCATGCCGCTGTCGCTGAGCAGCACATCACCCACGAACAGGTGGCCCTTGAAGACGGTGCGCTGGTTGTCGGGGAAGGCTGGCGTGGCGATGGTGAAGCCACAGCCCAGCGCGTCCATCAGCGCATCGGTCACGGGGCCGATGTTGCCCTGCGGCGTGCTGTCGAAGGTGGAGCAGTACTTGAAGTAGATCTGCGGCGCGCGGCCATTGGCGCCCTGGGCCTGCAGCCATTCGAGGGCCTGCAGCGATTGCGCAATGGCGTCGGCCGGCGCGATGGTGCGTGACTTGAGCGCGACCACGACGGCGTCCACGCCCTCGTCCACCGGGCCGGCAGGCACGCCAATGCTTTGCACCACGCGCATGCCTGCGCGCACCAGGTTGTTCGCCAGATCGGTGGCGCCCGTGAAGTCGTCGGCTATGCAGCCCAGAAGAAGGGTCATGGGGATTCCGATGGAGCCTGGGGCAGGGTGATGCCCGGGAAGATCTTGATGACGGCGCTGTCGTCCTCGCGGCCATGCCCGGCGGTGGATGCTTGCATGAACATCTGGTGGGCCGTGGAGGCCAGGGGCAGCGGGAATTTGCTGTGGCGCGCGGTGTCCAGCACCAGGCCCAGGTCCTTGACGAAGATGTCCACGGCCGACAGCGGGGTGTAGTCGCCGGCCAGCACATGGGCCATGCGGTTCTCGAACATCCAGCTGTTGCCCGCGCTGTGGGTGATGACCTCGTAGAGCGCGGCGGCGTCGACGCCTTCGCGCAGGCCCAGGGCCATGGCCTCGGCCGCTGCGGCAATGTGCACGCCGGCCAGCAGCTGGTTGATGATCTTGACCTTGCTGCCCGCGCCCGCGCTGTCGCCCAGGCGGTAGACCTTGGCGGCCATGGCGTCGAGCACGCCTTCGCAGGCGGCATAGGCCTCGGGGCGGCCTGCCGTCATCATGGTCATCTGGCCCGACGCCGCCTTGGCCGCGCCGCCGGAGATCGGCGCGTCGATGTAGTGCACGCCTTGTGCCTGCAGCCTGGCCTCCAGCGCCACGGACCAGTTGGGGTCCACGGTGGAGCACATGACGAAGACGGAGCCGGGCTGCAGCGCAGGGGCGATGCCGCCTTCGCCGAACAGCACGGCCTCGGTCTGCTGGGCGTTGACGACCACGCTGACGATGATGCGGCAAGCGGCGGCCATGTCGGCCAGCGTGGCGCAGGCCGTGCCACCTTCGGCGGCGAAGGCGGCTGCGGCCTCGGGGCGGATGTCGTGGACATGCACGTGGTGGCCGGCGCGGCGCAGGCTTTGCGCCATGCCGGCGCCCATGGCGCCCAGGCCGATCACGCCGACGGCGCGTGCTGCGGGCTGTGGTGTGGATGTGCCGTTGCTCATGGCTTGGCCGGTGTCAGGTCATCGGCGATGTAGGCGCGCACGATGGCCGCAAAGTCCTCGTCGCCGCGCAGGCCCAGCTGGTTGGCGCGCGCGGTATCCCAGCGGCCGGGCCAGCTGCCGACGATGCGCTCGACCTTGTCGTCGGGCTGCCAGCTCACGCGGTTGGCCACTTCGTCGCCAGCCACTTCGCGCAGCGCGCGCACCATGTCGCCCGCGCTGACGGACACGCCGGGCAGGTTGATGGGGCGGCGGTCGGCGACGGCGCTGGCATCGAGTTCGCAGCCTGCGACCAGGGCCTCGACGGCGCGACGTGGCGACAGCAGCCACAGGCGCGTGGTGGCACCCACGGGGCAGTTGGCCGCCTCGCCGTTGAGGGGCTCGCGGATGATGCCGCTGGCAAACGACGAGGCGGCCGCATTGGGCCGGCCCGGGCGCACGCTGATCGTGGGCAGGCGCAGCACGCGGCCGTCGACAAAGCCGCGCCGCGTGTAGTCGGCCAGCAGCAGCTCGGCAATGGCTTTTTGCGTGCCGTAGGAGGACTGCGGGTTCAGGGCCGTGCCGTCCAGCACGGTGTCGGGCAGCTCGCCCCCGTAGACGGCCACCGAGCTGGTGAAGACCACGCGCGGCATGTGGCCCACGGCGCGGCAGGTCTCCAGCAGGGCGCGCGAGGCATCGAGGTTGATGCGCATGCCCAGGTCGAAGTCGGCCTCGGCCTGGCCGCTGACCACGGCGGCCAGATGGAAGATCACGGCCGTGTCCTGGCCTATGGCGCCGCGCAGCACCTGCGGGTCGGCAATGTCGCCCACCAGGGAGCGCACGCGCGTGTCGTCAATCGCGTGGGTGGCCACCACGTCGAGCAGGTCGATCTGGTGGATGGGCCAGCGGGTGCCGGCCAGCGTCAGCTCGCCTTGTTCGAGCAGTTTGCGGGCCAGGCGCTGGCCCAGGAATCCGGCGCCGCCGGTGATCAGTACTTTCATGTGTCTTGGGGCTTGGAGCTTGAAGGATGGGAAGAAGGGCCGGTCAGCGGTTGACCATCTTTGCGGGGGTGAGCCAGACAGCGATGGCGCCCACCACGAGCACCCCCGCCAGCACGAACATGCCGGCCTGCGTGGACTGGGTCAGGTCCTTGAGGTAGCCGATCATGTAAGGGCTGGCGAAGCCCGCGAGATTGCCGACCGAGTTGACGATGGCAATGCCCGCCGCCGCCGCCGTGCCCGACAGGAAGGCCGTGGGCAGCGACCAGAACAGCGGCGCGCAGGTCAGCACGCCGGCAGCGGCCAGCGACAGGAAGATCAGGGAAAGAACGGTGTTGTCGGCGAAGAAGGCCGTCATCGCAAAGCCCACGGCGCCCATCAGCGCGGGCACGATCAGGTGCCAGCGGCGCTCGCGGCGCTTGTCGGCGCTGTGGCCCATGAGGTTCATGACGACGATGGCGCACAGGAAGGGAATGGCACTGAGCAGGCCGATGTTCAGCGCGCCCGTGACGCCCGTGGACTTGATCAGCGTGGGCATCCAGAAGGTCAGCCCGTACTGGCCGGCGACAAAGGCGAAGTAGATCAGGCACATCCACCAGACGCGGCGGTCGGCGAAAACGGCCTTGAGCGAATGCTTCTGGGCACCTGAGTGCTGCTGGTCCAGCTCGATCTCGCGCGCCAGCAGCTGCTTTTCGGAGGCGGTCAGCCACTTGGCGCTGGAGATGCCGTTGTCCAGATAGAAGATGGTCACCACGCCGATCACCAGGGCGGGAATGGCCTCGATCAGGAACATCCACTGCCAGCCGTGCAGGCCATGGTCGCCGTGGAAGGCCTGCATGATCCAGCCCGACAGCGGGTTGCCGAAGATGCCGGCCACGGGGATGGCCGACATGAACAGCGCCACGATCTTGGCGCGCCGGTGGGCCGGGTACCAGTAGGTCAGGTACAGGATCACGCCGGGGTAGAAGCCCGCCTCGGCCAGGCCCAGCAGAAAGCGCAGGATGTAGAAGCCCGTGGGCGTTTCCACATACATGAACATGGCCGACAGAATGCCCCAGGTGATCATGATGCGGGCGATCCAGACGCGCGCGCCCAGCCGGTGCATGAGCAGGTTGCTGGGCACCTCGAAGAGGAAGTAGCCGATGAAGAACACGCCTGCGCCCAGGCCGAACACGGTCTCGCTGAAGCCCAGATCCTGGGACATCTGCAGCTTGGCAAAGCCCACGTTCACGCGATCGAGGTAGGCGATCACGTAGCACAGCATCAGGAACGGCACGAGGCGCCAGAACACCTTGGCGTAGGCGCGCGCCGTCTCCGGAGAGTCGGCCTGGGCAGGGTGGGGCCCGGCCTGGCCGGATGCGATATCCGTTGTCGTCATTTCAAGTCTCCCTTGGGTTCGCCGCTTGATTCGCCGCTTGGTGCGCCGCCTGGCGGCTGCGCGGCTGTGGATGGGCTGGGTGGTGGAATGCGGCCGTGGGCGCCGCGGTGTAAATCAGTAGCGCGCCCCGAAGGTGGTGCGCAGCTCGTCGATGGCGGCCGCGTCCAGGGGCTGCGGCCGGGGATGGGTCATGAGCCAGAGCCTTGCGGTTTCCTCCAGCTCTTCCAGCACATGGCTGGCCTGCTCCACCGAGCGTTCCCAGACCACGGGGCCCAGGCGCTCGAACAAGGCGCCGCGCACCTGGCCGGCCAGCGCGGCCACCTCGGCGGCGGCCTGCGGATCGCCGGGCCGGCGGTAGCGGATCAACGGGATGCGGCCCACCTTCATGACCTGGTAGGGGGTGATGGGCGGCAGCACCTCGTCCTCGCGCCAGACGCCGGACAGCGTCAGCGCCACCAGATGCGTGGAATGCGTGTGGATGACGGCACGCGCCTCGCCGTCATTGCCATAGATGCCCCGATGCAGGACCAGGGTCTTGGAAGGCTTGGCGCCGCTGACCCACTGCCCGCTGGCATCGACCTTGGACAGCTCGGCCGGGTCTAGCCGGCCCAGGCAGGCGTCGGTGGGGGTGATCAGCCAGCCGTCATGCAGGCGCGCGCTGATGTTGCCGGCAGCGCCGACGGTGTAGCCGCGCTGGTAGAGGCTGGCGCCGGTGGCGCAGATCTGCTCGCGGATGCGGGATTCGTCGCTCATGGATGAACGCCCAGGAAAAGGCCAGGTGTGCCGGCTGCAAAAAGAGGTGTGACTGATATTGTCATCAGGTCATCATACAAATTTTGCGCAAAAACCCAAACAAGGTGGAAACCCTTGGCCATGCGCCAAGGGATGGCTTCGGAGGTTCAGGGCTTGGCGGCCAGGATGTCGCGGGCCAGGCGTTCGCCGTCCTGCTCCCAGAAGCTGGCGTCGGCGCGGTGGATGCGGTCTATGGCGTTGCCCATGTGCGTGGCGGCGGCCTTGCGCGCGGCCTTGGGGTCGCCGGCCTCGATGGCCAGCACGATGCTGTGGTGCTCGCGTTCCACGGCCTTGCCGAAGTCCTCGCGCCGCGCCTCGTTGGCGCGCGTGATGCGCATGGCGCCGCGCAGGAACTGCGACAGGTAGTCCAGCGTGCTGATCAGGAACGGGTTGCCCGAAGCCTGGGCAATGGCGCGGTGAAACGCCATGTCCTCCTCCACGCCATCACGGCCCAGCCGCACGGCCTCGGCCAGGGCACTCTCCGCATCGTGGATGCGCTGCATGTCCTCTTCGCTGCGCCGCCGCGCCGCGAGTTCGGCCACCTCGGCTTCCAGCGCGCGTCGCACCTCGGTGATCTGGATCAGCGCATTCCTGCCAGCCGCCGGCAGGCCTTCGAAGTCCAGTGGCTCTATGCCTGCCGCCTTCACGAACACGCCGCTGCCCTGGCGCGATTCCACCAGGTTGCGCGACTTGAGCTGGGACACCGCCTCGCGCACCACGGTGCGGCTGACCTCGAGCTGCTGCACAAGCTCGGCCTCGGTCGGCAGCTTCTGCCCCGGCTGCAGGTTGCCGGCGCGGATGCGCGCCTCCAGCTGCCGGGCAACCTGGTCCGCAAGCTTGAGACCGGGCTGGATGGCCGAGAAGGAAACCGTCATGGAGGGGGTGGGGGGCTGGGGAGACACGTGTGGCAGCGATTGTCTCAGAACGGGCCGGCCTGTACGGCCTGCTGCGGCAATCGACGCCCAGACCGTCCATGGCGGCAGGAAAGAGACCGATGGTTCTGCCGGAGTTGCGCGGAGCGCCATACTTGCGCCTTTGCAATCCGCCCGCCACGCCCGCCCCGGGCCAAGGCCGCTTCGCCATGTCAACGCCCACCCCGCATTCCGCTGCACCCACAGAACACTCGCACGATGGCGCCAATGCCGCCATCGCCTCCCTGGCCGATGCCGCCTTCACCCAGCGCGTGCAGCACGCCATAGACCACAAGACCAAGCCGCTGGGCGCGCTGGGGCGGCTGGAGCAGCTGGCGCTGCGCATTGCCTGCATCCTGGGCCAGGACAGGCCGGTGCTGCAGCAGCCGCAGATGCTGGTGTTTGCGGCCGACCATGGGCTGGCTGCGCGCGGCGTGTCGGCCTATCCGGTGGATGTGACCTGGCAGATGGTCGAGAACTTCATGGCCGGCGGCGCCGCCGTCAGCGTGCTGGCGCGCCAGCATGGGCTGGCGCTGAACGTGGTGGACTGCGGCGTGGCACGCGACTTTCCCGCGCGCGAGCAGGACCCCGACGACAAGCTACCCCAGCCCGGCCAGCCGCGCCTGTGGCGCCGCAAGCTGGGCTACGGCACGCGCGACTGCAGCCAGGGCCCGGCCATGACGGCCACCGAATGCGCCATGGCCCTGCGCAACGGCGCGGCCCTGGTGCGCCAGTTGCCGGGCAATGCGCTGCTGCTGGGCGAGATGGGCATTGGCAATACCTCCAGCGCATCCTTGCTGCTGGCGCGGCTGTGCGGCGAACCGCTGGCCGAGGTCACGGGTGCGGGCACCGGCCTGGATGCAGCCGGGCTGGCCCGCAAGATCGGGGTGCTGCAGGAGGTGCTGCAGCTGCACGCCCAGGCCACGGAACCGCTGGACGCGCTGGCGGCCATGGGCGGCTTCGAGGTCGCCACCATGGTGGGCGCCGTGCTGCAGGCCGCCGCCGAGCGCCGTGTCATCGTGGTCGATGGCTTCATCACCACGGCCGCCGTGCTGGTGGCCAGCCGCCTGCAGCCGGCCGTGCTGGAGCGCTGCGTTTTCTCGCACCGCTCGGGCGAGCCCGGCCATGTGCGCATGCTGGCCCACCTGGGTGCCGAGCCGCTGCTGGACTGGCAGCTGCGCCTGGGCGAAGGCTCGGGCGCGGCCCTGGCCTGGCCGCTGCTGGTGTCGGCCTGCGCCATGCTGGGCGAGATGGCCAGCTTTGCGCAGGCAGGGGTGAGCACGCGTTCGGAACAGGCATAGCTGCTGGAGCCGCGGCGCGGCTAGCGCGGTAACGCAGCTGCCGCCAGCTTGCCCAGCCGCCTGACCAGCGCGCCGAAGCGCGCGGCATCGGTGTTGCCATAGCCGATCACCAGGCCGTTGTCCTGGGGCAGCGGTGCCAGGGCGAAGGACGAGAGGGCGCCCGGGTTCATGCCGGCGCGCCGCGCCTGCTCCACGATGGCACGGTCGGACAGGTCCGGCGGCAGCCGCACGGTCAAATGCAGGCCGCCGTGGCCGCCCAGCACCTCATGCTCCACGCCCAGTTGCGTGGCAAGCGCCTCGCGCAGGGCCGCCTGGCGCTCGCGGTACAGGCGCCGCATGCGGCCCAGGTGGCGCGAGAACTGGCCGCTTTCCATGAAGTCCGCCATGGCCAGCTGCTCCAGGCGGTGGCCGCCGCGCAGCATCTCCTGCACGGCGGATGCCGCGCTGGTTGCCAGGGCCTGCGGCAGCACCACAAAGCCCATGCGCAGTGCCGGGAACATGGTCTTGCTGAAGGTGCCCACATAGAGCACGGGCGCGTCCGGCACCTGGCCCTGCATGGCGGCGATGGGCGTGCCCTGGTGGCGGAATTCGCTGTCGTAGTCGTCCTCGATGATCCAGGCCCCCGCGCGGCGCGCGCGCTCCAGCAAGTCCAGCCGGCGAGCCACCGACAGCACGGCGCCCGTGGGATATTGGTGCGACGGCGTGATCTGGATCAGCCGTGGAGGATGGCTGTCCCACAGGCCGGGCGCGATGGCTGCGCCATCCGCATCCACGCGCAGTGTGCTGACGCACAGGTCACCCCCTGCAAAGGCCGACTTGGCGCCCCGGTAGCCGGGCTCCTCCAGCCAGGCATGGTCGCCCGGGTTGGAGAGCAGTTGCACGCACAGGTCCAGCGCACCCTGGGCGCCTTCGGTGACGATGATGCGCGAGGCATCGCAGCGCACGCCGCGCGAGATGCGCAGGTGCTGCGCAATGGCCAGGCGCAGTGCAGGCTCGCCCGCAGGATCGCCATAGTCCAGCGTGGCGCTGGCGGGAAGGCGCAATGCGCGGTCCTGCGAACGGCGCCAGGCGGGCAGGGGGAATCTGTCCAGCGCGGGCGTGCCCGGCGTCAGGGGCAGGCTGCGGTCGATGGCGTGGCGTGTGGGCGCGATGCGGTCCAGGCGGCGGGCCGTGCGGGGTGCGCAGGGGGGCGCGGCGGCCGCCTCGGCGGC
>NZ_LFJT01000080.1:0-25433 GCF_001682645.1 Delftia sp. JD2 | reverse complement strand
GGGCCGCCTGCGGGGTTGCAGTCCTGCCGAAGGACAGGACTGCTTCGTCAACCGACTCGCCGCAGTTGTCTGAACGGAGCGCGCAGCGCGCAGTGAGTTCTGCGGCGAACCCCGCAGGCGGCCCGACGCAGGTTGCCCCGCAGCGCAGCGAAGGGGTCGCGGACATTCGGGTCGTCTTTCTTTTGCCTCCTTTTCTTTGACGAATCAAAGAAAAGGAGGTCGGCCGCCGGGCCGAGACCCGGCCTCAGAAAAATACCACCCGGCAGGGTCAAAAACAGACCCACGTAAACCAAAGCCTCAGAACGGCAACGTCCCCTGCACATACAACGTCCGAGGCATCCCCACATACTTGCCTCCGTTGTTATCCGTAGACCGCGTGTAGTACCTGCGATCGAACAGATTCTTGACCCCCACGGCCACCCGCAGATTGCTCAGCGACTTGCCAAAGTCATAGCCCGCACGCAGGCCCACGGTCGCAAACCCGGGAATATCGCCCAGCCGCCCCGCAGCATCTTCCTGCGTCACATACTGCGTGCCCGACCCCGGAGAGCGCTGCTTCGATTGCGCGGCCAGGTCCGCATTCAGCGTCCACTGCCCCAGCGCATAGCGCGCCCACAGCTGGCCCGTGTGGCGCGAGTACAGCGGCAGGTCGCGCCCCGCGAAATCGCCAGCGCGCGAGACAGCCTCGGTATAGGTATAGGACACACCCGCCGTCAGCCCCTTGAGCGCGGCATTCCACTGGCCCAGGTCGTAGCGCAGCGAGGACTCGATGCCGCGGTGGCGCGTGGCGCCCAGGTCGGTCCAGATGCCGTCCACGCCCACGCGGGTCAGCAGCAGTTCCTTGTCGAAGTCGATGTTGAACAGCGTCAGCTCGGCGTTCAGCGCCGGGCTGTTGTAGTGCGTGCCCACCTCATAGGTCTTGGCCGATTCGGGATGCAGGCCGCGCTCGGTCTGGGCCAGCTGCGCGTACTGCTGCGGGCCGAAGGACTTGCCCGCGTTGGCGAACAGCGACCACTGCGCATTCATGCGGTAGAGCACGGACAGCGTGGGCAGGAACTCGCTTGCATCAGCCTTGGGGAACAGCTGGCTGGTGACGGTGCTGCCATCGGCGCCCAGGTTGCTGACGTTGTTGAAGGAGTTGATGCGTTCGTAGCGCACGCCGGGCGTGATGGTCCAGTTGCCGATGTCGATGCGGTCATCGATGTAGAAGGCATGGGCCGTGGTGCCGCCCTGGCTGGTCTGGTAGGGCGTGATCGGCAGCGCCATGGCGTTGGCCATGGTGGCGGGGTTGTAGTAGGCGGTGCGCAGCGCCACTTCGGAACTGCTTTCCTTGAGGTAGCGGTAGCCCACGCTGACTTCCTGCACCACGGAGCCGGTCTCGAACAGGCGCGAGTAGCGCGGCTCGATGCCGAAGTAGTGGTAGCTGCGCGGCGCGGCCGTCAGGCGGCGCTGGTTGGCGTTGTCCTGCTCGATGTAGCTGCCGCGGAACGAGTCCACGTAGTAGCCCAGCACCTCGAAGTTGTTGCGCCCGTCCTTGTGGTTGTACTTGAACGAGGCATCGGTGCGGCGGCCGTCGAAGCTGTCGTAGGAGCGCGTGGACTGGAACGGGTCGGCCGCGTACTGCGCCGTGGTCAGGCCGCCGGGCATGCGGCCCGAGCCCTCGAAGTGGTGCAGCGAGACGGCGATGTCGTCCTGGGCCGAGATGCGGTAGGCGCCCTTGAGCAGGATGTCGTCGATGTCGGTCTTGTCATTGCCTGCGCGCCAGCCGTCGCCATGCGTGCCCGAGTACAGCAGGGCCAGGCCCAGGCCGGATTCGTTGGTGCCGCCCACGAACAGGCTGGGCGTGGTCTTGGCATTGCCGCCGTGGCTGTAGATCTCGGTGCCCACCGAGGCCTCGGCCGCGAAGGTCTTGGGAATGGCGCGCGTGACGAAGTTGATGATGCCGCCCACGTTCTGGGGGCCGTAGCGCACCGAGCCCGCGCCGCGGATCACATCCACCGACTCCAGGTTGCCCAGCGACACGGGCGCCAGCGACAGCTGGGGCTGGCCGTAGGGCGCGTAGGAGACGGGCACGCCGTCCATCAGCACATACGAGCGCGGCGACAGGCGCGCGGTCAGGCCTCGCACGCCGATGTTCAGCGACACATCGCTGCCGCCCGTGCCGTTGCTGTCCTGCACCTGCACGCCGGGCACCAGGCGCAGCACGTCGCGCAGGCTGGAGGAGCCGGTTTCCTCGATGCGCGCCCGTTCGACGATGGTGCGCGCGCCGGCATGGTCCAGCACCTTTTCCTCGGTGGGGTTGTCCAGCCAGTTGCCCGTGACGGTGATGGCGGACAGGCCGGCCTCGGGTGCGGTGGTGGCGGGGGATGGCGCCTGTGCCGACGCCTGCAGCGACAGCAGGGCGGCGGCGACAGCGGCCGCGCAGCGTGTGAGCGTGGCGCAGTGATTGCTGGAAACCATGGAAAACTTCCTTTGTGCCTCTGGGATTGGTGCAGCGCTGAAGGGTCGGCTGGCAGGCTGCAGGACGCGTGGCGGCGGGCGAGGCGGAAGCAGGAGACAAGGACCGGTCAGCATGCATGGCGGCGATGCCGGTTCGGGGTGCGAGTCTAAATGAGAATCATCCAGCTTGCACCAGGCTGACAGCAGCTGTGCCGGGCCGCGTTGCCCGTGCGCTACAGCGCAGCAGGTGCTGCCAGCGCAGCGGGCGCTTACCTTGCTGCTTTTGCTGTTGGATGGGGCTGCATTGCGCGGGCCAGCTCGCCCAGCGTGGCCAGGGCCTGCCCGGTCTCGTCGCTCCAGTCATGGCCGTAGTTCAGCCGCAGGCAGTGGCCGAAGGCCTGCGAGGCCGAGAAGATCGGCCCCGGCGCCACGCTGATGCCGCGCGCCAGCGCCGCGCGGTGCAGGGCCAGCGCATTGCAGTACGGCGGCAGCTCTATCCACATGAAGTAGCCGCCCTCGGGCCGCGTGGCCCGCGTGCCTTGTGGAAAGTGGCGGGCAATGGCCGATGCCATGTGGTCCCGCTGCAGGGCCAGGCTCTGGCGCAGGCGGCGCAGGTGGCGGTCTGCGCCGCCGCTTTCCAGGTAGTCGGCCAGCGCCTGCTGGGTGGGTGCATTCGTGGCCAGCGTGGTGGTGAGCTTTTGCCGGGCCACGGCGCGCGTGAAGCGCCCCGGCGCGGCCCAGCCCGTGCGCCAGCCCGGCGCCAGCCATTTGGAGAACGAGCTGCAGTGCAGCACCCAGCCTTCGGTGTCGAAGGTCTTGGCCGGCGGCGGGCGGCGCTCGCCGAAGTACAGCTCGCCGTACACATCGTCTTCGATCAGCGGCACGCGGTGGCGCGTGACCAGCTCCACCAGTGCGCGTTTGCGCGCTTCGGGCATGAGGCTGCCCAGCGGGTTCTGAAAGCAGGTCATCAGCCAGATGGCCTGGGGCCGGTGGCGCTGCAGTGCTGCCTCCAGCGCAGCCAGGTCCATGCCCTCGCCCGGATGGGTGGGCACTTCGATGGCCGACAGGCCCATGCGCTCCAGCGCCTGCAGCGCACCATAGAAGCAGGGCGATTCGATGACCACGGCGCCGCCGGGCCGCGTGACGGCGGCCAGGCACAGGTTCAGAGCCTCCAGCGCACCGTTGGTGATGACCAGATCGGCCGGCGTCAGCGCCAGGCCGTCGGCCAGGTAGCGGCGTGCGATCTGGCGGCGCAGCGCCAGGCTGCCGGGCGTGAGGTCGTCGATGGCGCTGCGCGGGTCTGCCTCGCGCGCGGCATGCGCCAGGCACTGGCCCAGGCGGCGCAGCGGGAACAGGCCCGGCGAGGGAAAGGCCGAGCCCAGGGGCACGACATCGCGGTCCATGGCCGACTCCAGCACCTCGAACACGCGCTCGCTCACATCGACCACGGCAAAGCTGTCGCCCTCGGGCGAAGACGGCTCGGTGGGCTCGGGCGGCGCGCTGCGCGGGCGCTGGGCCACGAAGTAGCCCGATCGCTCGCGCGCGCGCACCAGGCCGCGCGCCTCCAGCAGGTAGTAGGCCTGGAACACCGTGGAGGCGCTGACGCCGCGCCGCTCGCTGGTCTGGCGCACCGAGGGCAGCTTGTCACCTGGGCACAGAACGCCTGCGGTGATGGATGCCTCGATATCGTCGGCCAGCTCCTGGTAGCGCGTCATGGCGGCGTGCGTGCTTGGGTGCGGGCGCCGCTTCAGCCTTGCTCGGCCAGCAGTTCCTGCAGCGCCTTGATCTGCTGGCGCAGGCGCTCGTTCTCGGCTTCGAGTTCGTTCACGCGTTGCTGCAGTTCCTCGGGCGAGGCGGTCACGGCCGCGCCTTCGCCGTCGGCCGTGTCGGCTTCGGGCTTGGCGGCCTTGGGCTTTTTCTTGGCATCGCGCACGCGCTTGGCGGCCTGCTTGAGTTCGTCGGCGCCTGCGGCGGCCACGGCCTGCTGCTCGTCCACGGGCAGGCTGGCCACCACGGCGGCGGTGCTCAGCGAGATGTCGCCCGAGCGCACGGCGGCCACCACTTCGGGCGCGGCCTTTTGCTGGATGGTCTCGATCAGCTTGACCTGGCTGCTGGACAGGCGGGCCACGCGGGCCAGGGCCTCGCGCGTGTCCAGGGCCTCGTCGGGCACCTTGGCCACGCTGGCCAGGGCGGCAGCGACCACGGGGTCGGTCTCGCCTTCCCAGGGGGCTTCACCCTCGGCCTGGGGCGCATCGGCCTTGGCGGCCATCACGGCAGCGGCGGCGGCCGAGCGGCGCGTGGCAATGATCTCGCGCTTGCGCAGCGCCAGCACGCCGCGCTGGAAGTCGGACACGCTGCGGCGGCCCAGGTGCTGGTCGATCATCCACAGGTGCACGTCGTCCATGTTCTTGAACTGCGTGGCCTGCACGGTGTTGAAGGGCAGGCCGTGCTTTTGGCAGATGGCGTAGCGGTTGTGGCCGTCGATGAGCAGGTCGTTCCAGAGCACGAGCGCGTCGCGGCAGCCTTCGGCCACGATGCTGCGCTCCAGCGCGTCGAGTTCATCGGGGGTCAGCGGGTCGATGTAGGCCTTGAGTTCTTCGTTGACGACGATGTCCATGGCAGTGCAGAAATGAGGAATGAAAGGAACGGCGGCCGCTCCGGGCCATTGCAGCAATGGCCCTGGACAGCCGCCAGGAAAAAATCACGGGCAAGGAGGGCAGGGCGGCCTGCGCCCCGGCTTCACAGCAGGCGCGAGATCAGCGCACCCTCGGCCGGCGCATCCAGCGGAATGCGCACGCGGATCGGGTTGCCCTGGGCGACCTGCACGGGTTCGCCGTCGAGGTTGAACATCTTCTCCAGCAGCACCTGGCGGTTGCCCTGCGGGTGGATGATCTCCAGCGTATCGCCCACCGAGAAGCGGTTCTTGGTCTCCACCTCGGCCATGCCGTCGGCATAGCTGCGCACCTCGCCCACGAAGTGGCTGCGCTGCAGCACCGAGTGGCCGGTCTCGTAGTTCTGGTAGTCCTGCGAGGGACGGCGCTCCAGCAGGCCGCCCGTGTAGCCGCGGTTGGCCAGGCCTTCGAGCTCGGTGATCAGGTGCGGGTTGAAGGGGCGGCCGGCCACGGCATCGTCGATGGCGCGGCGGTAGACCTGGGCCGTGCGGGCCACGTAGTACAGGCTCTTGGTGCGGCCCTCGATCTTGAGCGAGTCCACGCCGATCTTCACCAGACGCTCCACATGCTCCACGGCACGCAGGTCCTTGGAGTTCATGATGTAGGTGCCGTGCTCGTCTTCCATGATGGGCATCAGCTCGCCGGGGCGGCCCTTTTCCTCCAGCAGGTAGACCTGCTCGGCCTTGGGGTGGCGTGCGCCGTCGCCGCAGGTGCTGGTGAACTGGCTGTCGGCTTCCTCGCGGGCCTTCTCGAAGCTGAAGTCCTGCTCCATGGTCTGGGCCAGGGCCTCGCCGGTGTTGGGGTCCACCGCCGCGTCATGCGTCTTGTAGTCCCAGCGGCAGGCATTGGTGCAGGTGCCCTGGTTGGGATCGCGCCGGTTGAAGTAGCCCGACAGCAGGCAGCGGCCCGAGTAGGCGATGCACAGCGCGCCGTGCACGAAGACCTCGATCTCCATGTCCGGGCATTCCTGGCGGATCTTCTCGATCTCGTCCAGCGACAGCTCGCGCGACAGGATGATGCGCGAGACGCCGGCCTTCTGCCAGAACTTCACCGTGGCCCAGTTGGTGGTGTTGGCCTGCACCGAGAGATGGACCTCGGTCTCGGGCCACTTTTCCTTGACCATCATGATCAGGCCGGGGTCGGCCATGATCAGCGCGTCGGGCTTGCACTCGATCACGGGCTCGATGTCGCGGATATAGGTGCGCACCTTGTCGTTGTGGGCGATCAGGTTGCTGGTGACGAAGAATTTCTTGCCCCGCGCATGCGCCTCGGAGATGCCCTGGGCGATCTGTTCGAGGCGGAATTCGTTGTTGCGTGCGCGCAGGCTGTAGCGGGGTTGCCCGGCGTAGATGGCGTCGGCGCCAAAGTCGTAGGCCGCACGCATCTTGTCGAGCGAGCCGGCCGGCAGCAGCAGTTCGGGGGCTTTGAGGGTCATGATCCCCGTATTGTCCCGCATCGCGCTTTCCAACACGGTTCGCTATGGCTCCGCCAGGCCCAGTCCCTTCAGATGCACCAGCAACTGCCTTGCATGGGCGGGCAACTGGTCTTCCCGGGCCGTGCACAGCAGCAGCTGGCGCCGGGCCCAGGCATCGCTCAAGGGCACGGCGCGGGCGCCGCTGGCCGGGGCCAGGCGCTGCGCGGCGGCGGCGGGCATGACGGCCACGCCCACGCCCTGGCCCACCAGCTGGCAGATGCTATCCAGGTGCTGCAGCTGGGCGCGCCAGCGCAACTGCCCTTCCGACGGCCCTCCCAGCAAGGCGGCCTGCTGGCGCACCAGCACTTGCAGGGCGGCATCGTGCGGCAGGCCTACCCAGTCTTCGGTTAGCAGGTCCTGCAAGGCCAGCCGCTTGCGCCGGGCCAGGCGGTGGGCACGCGGCAGCACGGCCACCAGCGGGTCGGGGCGCCAGGGCGTGGCCTGCAGGCCGCGCAGGTCCTGGGCATCGCTGGCCACGCCGATGTCGCACAGGCCCTGGCGCAGCCGGTCCAGCACTTCGGCGCTGCGGCATTCCTGCAGCTCCAGCGCCACGCGCGGATGGCCGCGCAGGAATCCGGCCACGGCCAGCGGCAGGTGCTCGCTCACGGCCGAGGTGTTGCCGCATACGCGCACATGCCCGGCCAGGCCCGCGCCGTACTCGGCCATGTCGCCGCGCAGGCGTTGCATCCGGGCCAGAACGTCACGCGCATGCTGGCCCAGCGTGTGGCCGGCCGCCGTGGGCCGCACGCCGCGCGCCTGGCGCGCGAGCAGGGCGCAGCCCAGTTGCGCCTCCATGCCGCGCACGCGCTCGCTGGCCGAGGCCAGGGTCATGTGCGCGCGCCCGGCCGCCGCCGTGAGCGTGCCGCAGTCGAGGATGTGGACGAACAGCTGCAGGTCGGTGAGGTCGAATCGCATGGACTATGGTGCTGAAGGATCAGGCCATGCCTGAGCCTTGGTTTGAAGATTCCCGATTGTGATCCCTGCGGTGGTGCGCGAGCATGGCGCCATGAGGTTCAGGAAAGGCCTGAGCCAGGTCAGTGAAAGTGCAGGGTGGCCGTGATGTGGGATGCGTGGTGGGTGCTGGCGGCGGCGGTGGCCGTGTTCGGGCTGGCCGGTGTCGTCAAGGGAGTGGTGGGCCTGGGCCTGCCCACGGTGTCCATG
Source organism: Delftia sp. JD2 (assembly GCF_001682645.1). NCBI lineage: Bacteria > Pseudomonadati > Pseudomonadota > Betaproteobacteria > Burkholderiales > Comamonadaceae > Delftia > Delftia sp. JD2. The sequence continues at coordinate 17,687 of NZ_LFJT01000080.1, read as the reverse complement.
GCGCTGCTGGCGCTGTTCATGCCGGCCGGGCAGGCGGCGGCCTGGCTGTTGCTGCCGTCCCTGGTGACCAATGTGGTGCAGATGCGGCCCATGCCATCGCTGCGGCCTCTGCTGCGGCGCCTGGGCTGGATGCAGCTGGGCATTGTCGCGGGCACGGTGGGCGGCATGCTGTGGTGGGGCCCGGTGGGCGAGGCCGCCGTGGCGCGCACGGCGCTGGGCGTGGCCCTGGTTATTTATGCCCTGTGGGGCCTGTGGGGACCGGGCCTGCAGTTGCCGCAGAGGCATCAGGCCTGGCTGGGCCTGTTGTGCGGTCTGTTGACGGGCGGGATCACGGCGTTGACCGGCGTGTTCGTGGTGCCGGCCGTGGCCTTTTTGCAATCGCTGGCGCTGGGCCGGCAGGCGCTGATGCAGGCCATGGGCCTGTGCTTCACGGTGTCCACGCTGGCGCTGGGCGCGGGCATGGCGCTGGCGCAGGGGCCGGGCCATGCCGCTTCGTCCTGGACGGGCTGGGGGGCCACGGCCCTGGTTTCCGCACTGATGCTGCTGCCCGCCCTGACCGGCATGGCCTGGGGCGAGCGGCTGCGCCAGTCGCTGTCGCCCCAGGTTTTCAAGCGCGTGCTGATGCTGGGCCTGCTGGCCCTGGGTCTCTACATGTGCGCCAGGGGCTAGCCCCGGGGCGTTCAGGCGCGGAACACCTTCACGGGGCTGCCGCGCTCCACCTCCCAGTGCTGCTGGCTGCGCGTGCGCCGGGCCTGGCCCTCGCCCTGCGCGTTGAGGCGCGCCAGCTTCAGGGCCAGCAGCTCGCGCGCCAGCCGCTTGTTGGCGTGCTGGCTGCGCTCGCTCATGACCTTCACCGAGATCCCGCTGGGCACATGCAGGGCATGGACGGCGGAGTCCGTGGTGTTGACATGCTGGCCGCCCTTGCCCGAGGCCTTGCAGGCCTGGAAGACGATTTCGCCATCGGCCGGCAATTGCCGGGGCGGCTCGCACTTCTGCACGGCCACGAACCAGTTCCTGCGCGGGTGATGGGGCCGCAGGGGACTGTCGAAGACCCACTGGATGGTGCCCAGCCAGGCGCCCAGCGTGCCGTGAAGCAGGCCGGTGTCGCCCTCGCAGCGCAGCAGCACGGACTTGTAGCCGGCCGGCGTGGGTGTTTCTTCCAGCACGTCCACGGCGATGCCGCTGGCGGCGCAGTCGCGCAGCAGCTCGCGCAGGGTCAGGCGCACGGCATGCTCGCACTCGGCGGGGCCGTGGGATGCGGTCAGCTGGATCAGCAGCATTGCATGGCTCCCTTCTTGTAGGTCAGCAGGGGGCGCAGCCGCGCCACCAGTTGCACCAGGCCGGCTTCCTGCAGGCTGGCGACGACGGAGTCCACGTCCTTGTAGGCCTGGGGGGCCTCCTCGTAGACCAGTTCGCGGTCGGCGCAGACCACGGCGCTGCCGAATTTTGTGCGCAGCAGCTCGTCCAGCGTGAAGCGCGGGCGCAGGCGGCCCATGCAATCGGCGCGTGCCCACTTGCGGCCCGCGCCATGTGCCAGCGAGTGCAGCGCCTCGTCACGCCCGGCCACGGGCCGCACAAGATAGCTGTAGTCGCCGCGCGAACCCGGGATCACCACCAGCCCGTGGTCGGCCGGCGTGGCGCCCTTGCGGTGCAAGAAGCCGTCCTCGCCGCGCCAGTGGTGGGCGATCACGTGGTTGTGGGTGATGTCCAGCAAGGCCTGGCCGCGCGTGCGCAGGGCGCGCAGCAGGCGTGCCGCAATGCTGGCGCGGTTGAGCTGGGCGAAGGCGATGGCGGCCGCGTGCTGGCGCAGGTACTGCGTGGCGGCATCGCTGCTGGCAGCCAGGCCGTCGTGGCTGAAGGCTTCCACATGGGCGCGCAGGATGGCGCCCCCCAGCCCGCGCGAGCCGCTGTGCACCATGAGGTGCACGCGTTTCCTGTCGAGCGCGCCGTCCTCGTACAGCGTGTCCACCACCTGCAGTTCGGCAAAGTGGTTGCCGCCGCCAATGGTGCCCAGGCTGTCCTGCAGATACGCCAGGTCGGCCACGCCGCTGGCCTGGGCGATGTGCTCCAGCTGCTGCATGTCAACGGCCTCCAGCAGTTCCTGGGGCAGGGGGCCGTCGATGTTGCCCACCGCCTTTTCCAGCTTGGGGGCCGAGGTCTTGTGCGCCGCCAGCTCCGTGCTGTACAGCGACATGCCGCAGCCGATGTCGCCGCCGACCAGGGCCGGGTAGAAGCGGCCCACGGAAAAGAAGGCCGCCCCTACCGGGTAGCCCCGGCCCGGGTGCAGGTCGGGCAGGCCCACGGCGGCGCGCATGCCGGCCAGGTTGCGGGCCGTTGTTTGAAGTTGCTGGATGGCGGCGTCTTCAATCCAGACGCCGCGGTTGGCGAACACCTCAATGTAGGTGTCCGAAAGGGAATTGCCCATGAATGGCTTTCGATCGAGTGCTTGGGGCACATTCCGGCAGATGCGGAATGCGCAATGGGCAGTCGCCGCAAGCTCGATGGACAGGCATCAGGAAAAGCGCACGCGCAGCCGAAAGCCGGGCCTCTTGCGGGGCCGGGAATCAGGTCTGCAGCGTGGCCTGGAGGCGCTAGGGCTTCAAGCGTGCACGACTGCAAAGGGACGTGTCGAATGGGACATGGGTTCTCTCCTTTGCGATGGTGGACGGGTGCCGCGAATGCGGCAAAGACGGGGATGCTAGGGACAAGCGGCCGGTGCCGCAAGCGAAGTCGCAGGCGCGTGGCGGATTGCATACAACGCAAGATGGAAAAAGCCCCGCAGGCAGGTACCGGCGGGGCTTTTTGATGAAGGGCCTGTGCCCGTTCAGTCCTGCGGGCGGAATCCGATGACCAGGTCCGAAGGAACGCGGCCATCGATGTCGCGCGGCAGCGTCTCGGTCTTTTGCAGCGCGCGGATGACGGCATCGTCCCAGGCCTTGTTGCCGCTGGACTTGGCGATGGTGGCGCCGGTGATGGTGCCATCGGGCGCGGTGCGCACGCGCACCTCGGCCCGCGGATTGCCGCTGATGGCGTCCGGGTAGACGATGTTGGGCTTGACGCGCGCGGCCACTTTGGCACCATAGCCGGCCGAGGGGCCTCCGGCCGAGCTGCCCGAGCCACCGCTCTTGCTGCCACCGGCGCCTTCGCCGGCCGAGCCGCCGCTGCCGGCCAGGCCCTGCATGCGGCGGATGTTCTCCAGGCGGCGTGCCTCGGCTTCCTTGGCCTCGCGGGCTTCCTTGGCGGCCTGTTCCTTCTTGCGCTTGTCCTCGGCGGCCTTCTTCTCGGCTTCGGCCTTGGCGGCCTTTTCCTTGTCGGCCTTCTCGGCCTTCTCGCGCTCGGCCTTGTCCTTGGCGGCTTTTTCCTTGTCCGCCTTTTCCTTTTCGGCCTTGTCCTTCTTTTGCTGCTCCAGGCGGTCCTTGCGGTCCTGCTCGGCCTTGTCCTTTTTCTGCTGCTCGAGCTTGTCGCGGCGGTCCTTCTCGGCTCTTTCCGCCTTCTCGCGCTCGGCCTTGTCCTTGGCCGCCTTGTCGGCCTTTTCCTTGTCCAGGCGCTCCTGGCGTTCCTTTTCGCGCTGCTCACGGGCGGCCTGTTCGGCGCGCTCCTTCTTTTGCTGCTCGATCTTGCGCTTCTTCTCCAGCGCGATCTCGGCCTCGTGGTCGTCGTCCACGGCCTGCGGCTTGGGAGGTGGGGGCGGTGCAATCACGGGCGCGGGCGGCGGCGGTGGCGGCTGGGGAACAGGCTCGGGTGCAGGTGGCGGCGGTGGCGCAGGCACGGGCAGGGCGGGAGCGGGTGCGGCCGTGGACCAGAACTCGGCCTCGACCATGGGCTCGTCGGCCTGCTTCGGGGGGCGCACGGTCCACAGCATGGCGGCCACGAGCAGCCCGTGCGCTGCCGCGGCCAGGGCCCACGAGCGCGTGCGGCCGCGCGTGCGCGGCGGTGCGAACTGGTCGTGGTCTTGCAGGTTGGGCATGGGATCGAAGGCGGGCGGCGCTGCTTACTGGGAGGACTTGACGCCGAAGGCCACGCGCTTGACGCCGGCCGACTGCAGGGCCGACATGGCGGCCATCACGGTCTCGAAGGGCAGCTTCTTGTCCGCCGAAATCAGCACGGCGCTGTCGTCGCTTTGCTGGTCCTGCCAGCTCCTGGCGGCTGCGCCCAGCTCCTTGAGCGTGACGGTCTTGTCGGTGCTGCCGGCCTTGATGCGGATGCCGCCGTCCTTGTCGATCATCACGTCGGCGCGCTTCGGGGGCGTGCGCGCGGCCTTGCCGGCACTGGGCACGTTGATGGAGCCCGGCGTGAGCATGGGGGCCGTCACCATGAAGATGATGAGCAGCACCAGCATCACGTCGATGAAGGGCACCATGTTGATCTCGTTGACGGTGCGGCGGCTGCGGCCGCCGCGCGAGGCTACTGCGGGCATGTGCTCACTCCTTGCTGGCTTTGAGCGACTTCAATGGCCGGACGGGGTGCTGGAGCCGGTCGCACCCACGTTGCGCTGCAGGATGTTGGAGAACTCTTCGATGAAGGTTTCCTGCTGGCTGGCCACGCGGTCGATCTGGTGGGCATAGCGGTTGTAGGCCGTGACGGCCGGGATGGCGGCGAACAGGCCCATGGCCGTGGCCACCAGCGCCTCGGCAATGCCGGGGGCCACGGTGGCCAGCGTGATCTGCTCCATGTTGGCAAAGCCGGTGAAGGCGTGCATCACGCCCCAGACGGTGCCGAACAGGCCGATGTAGGGAGAGACCGAACCCACGGTGCCCAGGAAGGACAGGCCCGACTCGACCTCGTCCATCTCGCGCTGGAAGCTGGCGCGCATGGCGCGGCGGGTGCCGTCCATCAACTGGTTCACATCGGCGATGCGGCGCTCGCGCAGCTTCTGGTACTCGCGCATGCCGCTGGCGAAGATGCGTTCCATGGGGCCGCCCTGCTTGGCATGGTGGGCGGCCGAGGCGTAGAGGTCGTTGAGGCTGGTGCCCGACCAGAAGTCCTGCTCGAAGCCGTCGTTGAGCGAGCGCACGCGCTTCAAGGTCTGCGACTTGCGGAAGATGGTGGCCCAGCTGGCCACCGAGGCGCCCACGAGGATCAGCATGACCAGCTGCACGACCCAGCTGGCCTGCAGCACGAGGCTGAGTATGGACATGTCATGGGAGTTCATGAGAGTTGCTCCAGGATGCGGTTCGGAATTCTTGCGGGGCGCATGGTCGAGCCATCCACCCATCCAATGCGGATCGTGCCTTCGCACAACAGGGGCGGCGGCGCATTGCCATCGCCGGCGGATGCCAGCAGCGCCTGCTGCCGTATTGTCAGCGAAGCGCGCCCGCTGCTTTGCAGCTCGGCGGTAACAAGGAGTTGGTCATCGAGCCGGGCCGCCCGCAGGTATTGCAGCTGGGCCTGGGTTACGACAAACATGCCGCCCGTTTGTTCCCGCAACTGCTGCTGGCCTATGCCCAGGGCACGCAGCCACTCGGTGCGGGCACGCTCGAAGAACTTCAGATAGTTGGCGTAGAACACGATGCCGCCGGCATCGGTGTCCTCCCAGTAGACGCGGATGGGAAATTCGAAGGCCATGTGCGGCGGCCCTCAGGCCAGCAGGCGCTGCAGGCGGCGCACGGCCTCCTGCAGCTGTTCCATGGAGTTGGCCGTGGAAAAGCGCACGAAGTCGGCGGTCTCGAACGTGCCGAAGTCGCGGCCCGGCGTGATGGCCAGGTGGGCGCGCTCCATGACGGCGTAGGCAAAGTCCCAGCTGCCCTGGACGCCGAGCTTGGCGGCAGCGGCACGGCAGTCGGCCCAGGCGTAGAAGGCGCCGTCGGGCTGCACAGGCACGGGCAGGCCCAGGGCCTCGAGCGCAGGGATGAAGAAGTCGCGCCGGGCCTTGAATTCGGCGCGGCGGCGCTCGTACTCGGCAATGGACTCGGGCTCGAAGCAGGCCAGGGCGGCGCGCTGCGAGACGGTGCTGGCGCAGATGAAGAGGTTCTGCGCCACGCGCTCGACCACGGGCACCATGGCCTCGGGCACCACCATCCAGCCCAGGCGCCAGCCCGTCATGTTGAAGTACTTGCTGAAGCTGTTGATGCTGATCACGTCCTCGCCCAGCGCCAGCGCGGTCTGGCCGAAGGCGTCGTCATGCGACAGGCCCAGGTAGATCTCGTCGATGATGGTCAGCCCGCCCCGGGCGCGCACCACGTCGAGGATGCGGCGCAGCTCGGCCGGCGCAATCGAGGTGCCGGTGGGATTGGAGGGCGAGGCCAGCAGCACGCCGCGCGTGTGCTCGTTCCAGGCGGCCTCGACCTTGTCGGCGCTCAACTGGTAGCGTTCGGCTGCCGTGGTCGGCACCATCACGGCCCGGCCTTCGGCTGCGCTCACGAAGTGGCGGTTGCAGGGATAGCTGGGGTCGGGCATGAGGATTTCGTCGCCCGCGTCGATGGTCGCCAGGCAGGCCAGCTGCAGCGCGGCCGAGGCGCCGGCCGTGACCACGATGCGCCGCGCCGGCACATCCACGCCGAAGCGCTGCGCATACCAGTGGCTGATGCGCTCGCGCAGCTGGGGCAGGCCCAGGGCCGGCGTGTACTGCGTGGCGCCGTCCTGCACGGCGCGCGCTGCGGCCTCCTGCACCAGCGGGGGGGCGGTGAAGTCGGGCTCGCCGATGTTCAGGAAGATCATCGGCGTGTCGCTGTCCGCGCAGCCGCGCGCCATCTCCTGCGCCGCCTTGGCGATCTCCATCACGTAAAAGGGCTCAATGCGGTCGGCGCGGGTCGAAAACTTCATGACGGGTGAAATCCTGGAAGAGGCGCCCGCGCCCGGCAGGCGCGGGCGGGCCATGGATGGCCGGATGCGGCGGGGCCTGTGCCCCGAAGACCCGAGGCGCGGCGTCAGCCGGCGGCCTGGTCGGCAGCGTCGTCTGCTGCTGCGTCCGTGGCGGCATCTGCTGCCGCGTCGGTGGCCGTGTCTGCCTTGGCGGCGGGCTGCGCGGGCGCGGAGCCCTTGCCCGCACGGTCATGCTCGACTTCGGCCGCGCGCAGCGTGGGCGCCAGGCCGTTGAGCACGGCGTTCACGTATTTGTGGCCGTCGGTGCCGCCGAATTCCTTGGCCAGCTCGATGCACTCGTTGAGCACCACGCGCCAGGGCACGTCGGGGCAGTGCTGGAATTCATACACGCCGATCCACATGCTGGCGTGCTCGATGGGCGAGATCTCGGCCATGGTGCGGTCCAGCTTGGGGGCGATCAGCGCGTCCAGGTCCACCTGGGAGTTGATGCAGCCGCGCAGCAGCGCGTCGTAGTGCACCGAGTCGGCCTTGTGAAAGCCGGACAGGTCGCGCGTGAAGCGGTCGATGGCCTCCACGTCGTTGCCGCCCACCAGGTGCTGGTACAGCGCCTGCAGCGCGAATTCACGCGCACGGCTGCGGTTGGACTTGGAGGCGGCCTTGCGCGCGCCGGTGCTGGTCAGGCCGCCGCGGCTTTGGCGGGGAGGGCGGCCCGAGGCCGGTGTGGATTGTTCGTCGCTCATGTTCGGGCTATGGTTTGGAGCAGGTTGGCCATCTCCACGGCGACCCGGGCCGCGTCGCGTCCCTTTTCGGTCTGGCGCGCGATGGCCTGCTCCGTGTTCTCGGTGGTGATGATCGCGTTGGCGATCGGCAGCTGGTAGTCCAGGGCCAGGCGCGTGACACCCGCGCCCGATTCGTTGGCCACCAGCTCGAAGTGGTATGTCTCCCCACGGATGATGCAGCCCAGCGCCACCAGGGCGTCGTAGCGGTCGGACTCGGCCATCGCCTGCAGCGCCACGGGCACTTCCAGGGCGCCGGGCACGGTGACGTGGTCGATGTTTCCGGCCTGCACGCCCAGGGCCAGCAGCTCTTCGCGGCAGGCCTGGGTCAGGCTGTTGGTGATGCTTTCATTGAAGCGGGCCTGGACGATGCCGACGCGCAGCTGCGCGCCGTCGAGGTTCTGGGCCTGGCCCTTTTCTGCGTTCAACATTTCTTATTCCTTGGGGATGTAGCCGCTGATTTCGAGGCCGTAGCCGGCCATGCTGGGCAGGCGGCGCGGCTGGCCCATGAGCTGCATGCGCTGCACGCCGCATTCGCGCAGGATCTGCGCGCCCACGCCATAGGTGCGCAGGTCCATGCGGCCGCGCTCGGGAGCCTGGGCGGCACGGGCGCTGCCGTCGAACTGGGCCATGAGCTGGTCGCCGGTCTCGCCGCAGTTGAGCAGCACGGCCACGCCGTGGCCCTGGCGGGCGATGTATTCGAGGCTGGAGTCCAGGCTCCAGGAGTGCAGGGTGCGGCCGGTCTCCAGCGCATCCAGCACGGACAGCGGCTCATGCACACGCACGGGCACGGGGGTGTCGGCTTCCCACTGGCCCTTGACCAGGGCCAGGTGCACGGATTGGCTGGGCAGGTCGCGGAAGGCATGGGCGATGAACTCGCCATGCGCCGTCTGCAGCGGGCGCGTGCCGACCTTGCTGAGCAGGGATTCGTTGCGGCTGCGGTACTGGATCAGGTCGGCAATGGTGCCGATCTTCAGGCCGTGCTCGGCAGCGAACAGCTGCAGGTCGGGCAGGCGGGCCATGGTGCCGTCGTCCTTCATGATCTCGCAGATCACGGCGGCGGGGCTGCAGCCGGCCAGGGCAGCGAAGTCGCAGCCGGCCTCGGTGTGGCCGGCGCGCATGAGCACGCCGCCGTCGACGGCCTGCAGCGGGAAGATGTGGCCGGGCTGGACCAGGTCCGTGGGCTTGGAGTCCTTGGCCACGGCGGCCTGCACGGTGCGCGCGCGGTCGGCGGCGGAGATGCCGGTGGTCACGCCCTCGGCCGCTTCGATGGAGACGGTGAAGGCCGTGCTGTACACGGTGCCGTTGCGCGCGGCCATGGGCGGCAGCTTCAGGTATTCGCAGCGCTCGCGCGTGAGCGTCAGGCAGATCAGGCCGCGGCCGAAACGCGCCATGAAGTTGATCGCCTCGGGGGTGACATGGTCGGCGGCCAGCACCAGGTCGCCTTCGTTCTCGCGGTCTTCCTCATCGACGAGGATGACCATGCGGCCCGCGCGCATGTCGGCAATGATGTCTTCCACCGGCGAGATGGGCACGGGGGACGTGGAGTTGTTCATGGAGTGCCTTCTGGATGAGCCGGGTCGTGCGGACGGGGCGCGGCACACGCGCCGGCTCCCTCGGCCTGGCAGGCGTCAGAAGTGGGCTTCCAAAGAACGTGTGGCGCGGCGCAGCCGCTGTCGGCAATCGGCATGACCCGGAATGACCTTGCGAAAGCGCACATTCTATTCCAGCGGCCATCGGCCGCAGGCGGCGCGGGCTTTGGCCGGATTCAGGGGCCGGGGTCCTGCAGCACCACATCGCCTTCGGGATAGGCGATGCAGGGCAGCACGCAGCCCTCGGCCCGCTCCTCGCGCGTCACGCCCGGCCATTCGATCTCGTAGCGCACGCTGCCCGAGACCAGTTGCCCGATGCAGGTGCGGCAGGTGCCGTTGCGGCAGGAACTGGGCCAGTCCACGCCGCCCTGCTCCAGCGAATGCAGCAGCGGCTGGTCGGCCCAGGCATCGACCTGCAGGCCGCTGGGCGTGAGGCGGGCGGTGAAGAAGGGCGGGGCAAAAGGGGAGGAGGCGGGGGAGTCCTGGCTCATGGTTATCAAGGGGGAATCAGGGGGGATCAGCAATTCGGTGGGGCGAAGGGTGTTTGTACCCTGTCTCGGGCCATGTCTGGCGCCAGGGGGCTGGGTTGGGGTGGGTCTCCCGGACAGCGGTCAGCGGTCGGCGGTGCGCTAGGCTTGGCGCCATGCATATCAAGCCCTACCTCCTGCCTGTGGTTGTCTTCCTGCTGGTCGGTCCCGGTGTGGGCGTGCTGACCGTGATGCTTCTGGGTGCGGACGGTGCGTCGATCCTGTCGGTGAACTGGCTGCTCGTCCTGTTTGGCTATGGCATCGGAGCTGTTCCTGCCGCTTTGGCGGGGGTGATCTATGTGGTCGGCTGGCCTCTCAGGGGCCTGCTCCAGGTACTGAGCACCAGGGAGTTCGGCGCCGTGCTGGGTGCGGTGAGCGGTGTCGCTGCGCTGGCGGCATGCTTTGCAGCGACCTCCGGCACGCCGTTTCCCAAATCCCTCAGCGTCTATGTCTTTCCCCTGGTTGCCGGTGCCGTCTGCGGGGCGCTTGCAGCGCATGCGCGAGATGAGGCCTGTGAGGGGAGCGGGTCGCAAGGCGTTTGAACGCGTCCGGCTGTGAAGCATAGGTTTGCCTGTTTTTTGAGCAATTGGCAGGCTTGTTTGACAAATCAATGACTTATGTTGCGAATTTGGCATTTTTGGCGGCTTGTCCACATGCTTGTCCAGTCCGAATGGGGGTAAATGCGTACATGCGGGTTGCGCGGTGGATAAGCGGGACGCGGCCCGAAAATCCGGGGTCTTCTGCCTGTTTTTTAAGCGGATTGCATGTTTTCCTTTTGAATCAATGACTTGTGTGGCTTATCCCGCCCGCTGTGAAAGTTGTTCACAAGATTGTTCAGGGTGAGACGGGATAAGTCGGGCAGACGACTTGTGGATTTGATTAAAAAATAGGCAAAAGAAAAAAATCCATTCAAAACAACCGCTTGGGTCACCAGTCCCGGGCCAGCACATGGTTGTCCACAGGCTTGTCACGCAATGGTGGGGACAAGGCTGGCGGCCCTGCCGCAGTCGCTTGGGCAACCGGAATGAAGGCGGCGTCCGTCTACATTGCTGGGTGACCGGCGCCTTGCCATCCGGCGGGCGGAGCCGGCATCCAATGCAACAAAGGGAGCATCTCCATGGCGATTGAGTTTGAAGGCCGCGTGGCCATCGTGACGGGGGCCGGCGGCGGCCTGGGGCGTCTGCATGCGCTGGCGCTGGCGGCGCGCGGCGCCAAGGTGCTGGTCAATGATCTGGGCGGCGCGGTGGATGGCAGCGGCGGCTCGGCCACGGCGGCCCAGGCCGTGGTGGACGAGATCCGCGCGGCGGGCGGCCAGGCGCTGGCCAACGGCGCATCGGTCACCGATTTCGCGGCCGTGCAGGCCATGGTGCAGCAGGCCGTCGATGCCTGGGGCCGCGTGGACATCCTGGTCAACAACGCCGGCATCCTGCGCGACAAGAGCTTCGCCAAGATGGACATGGATGATTTCCGCTTGGTGGTGGAAGTGCACCTGATGGGCGCCGCGCATTGCTGCAAGGCCGTGTGGCCGCACATGCAGGCGCAGAACTACGGGCGCATCGTGATGACCACCTCGTCCACGGGCCTGTATGGCAACTTCGGCCAGGCCAACTACGGCGCGGCCAAGCTGGCCCAGGTCGGCCTCATGCAGACGTTGGCGATCGAAGGCGCCAAGCACGGCATCCATGTGAATGCGCTGGCGCCCACGGCGGCCACACGCATGACCGAAGGCCTGATGCCAGAGGCCGTGCTGGCCGCCCTCAAGCCCGAGGCCGTGGTGCCCGCCATGCTGGTGCTGGCCCACGAAAGTGCGCCCACACGTACCACGCTGTGCGCAGGCGCGGGCGGCTTCGAGGCGGCCTTCATCACGCTGACCGAAGGCGTGTATCTGGGCCAGGGCGATCAGGTGCCGGAGCAGCTGGCTGCGCAACTGGCCCAGGTGCTGGACCGCAGCGGCGAACAGGTGCCCGCCAGCGGCGCCGCGCAGGGTACGCTGGAAGTGGGCAAGGCCATGGTCGCTGCCCGTTGATGAAGCGGAGGCCGGCAAGTGATTTCACCGCTGGCCGGCCTGCCCTTGCCCGGCGTCAAGGCCGGGTCGGCCGGGAGGGCGAAACTCTGACATATTCCTTTCGCTCGCGGCGGTGCCATGCGGGGCAACAGGCCAAAACGCGTGGTTAAGCGGACAGGCGCCATCGCGTTTCCTGCCGTTTCTCTATCATTCGGCGTCCGGGTCGGGTCCGCCGGGAATCCTGGTGGTTTCCGTGTGGGCCGGTGCCCATCAACGAATCGGTAAACAAGAATGAAAACATCGCAGGCATCCATGGCGGTTCCCGATCCCCAGCGGCTCAAGGGCATACGCCGTGGCATAGAAAAGGAGGGCCTGCGCGTGCTGCCTTCCGGCAGCCTGGCGCTGACGCCGCATCCCCTGGCACTGGGCTCGGCGCTCACGCATCCGCACATCACCACCGACTACAGCGAATCGCAGATCGAGCTGATCACGGGCGCGCGCCTGGGCGTGCAGGAATGCCTGGACGAGCTGGTGCAGATCCACCAGTTCGTGCTGCGCAGCCTGCGCGATGCGGGCGGCGAGATGCTGTGGTCGTCCAGCATGCCCTGCCAACTGCCCACGGACGAGACGATTCCGCTGGCGCGCTATGGCTCCTCGCATTCGGGTCGATCCAAGAGCGTGTACCGCATGGGGCTGGGCCACCGCTACGGCCGGCGCATGCAGACCATCTCGGGCATCCACTACAACTGGTCGCTGCCCGGCGTGGCCAGCGAGCAGTATTTCTCGCTGATCCGCAACTTCCGGCGCCATGCCTTCGTGCTGCTGTATCTGTACGGCGCATCGCCCGCGCTGTGTCCCTGTTTCGTCGAGGGGCGCGAGCATGGCCTGAAGCCGCTGGGCAATACGGGCCAGGCGCTGTACCTGCCCCATGCCACCTCGCTGCGCATGGGCCGCCTGGGCTACCAGAGCGATGCGCAGGCCAGCATCAACGTCAGCTACAACGGCCTGGAAGGCTATGCGAATTCGCTGCATGAGGCGCTGACCCATCCCTACCCGGCCTACGAGATGCTGGGCGTGCGCAATCCGGGCGGCGACTACAACCAGCTGGGCACGGGTCTGCTGCAGATCGAGAACGAGTTCTACGGCACCATCCGCCCCAAGCGCACCGTCAGCCGTGGCGAGCGCCCGCTGCATGCCCTGCGCGAGCGCGGTGTGGAGTATGTGGAAGTGCGCCTGATGGACCTCGATCCCTTCGAGGATGTGGGCATTGCCGCCCCCACCATGCGCATGCTGGACGTGTTCCTGCTGCACTGCCTGAATGCCGACAGCCCGCCCGATACGCCGGCCGAGATCGCCGAACTCAAGCACAACCAGCACCTGACCGCCGAGCGTGGCCGCGAGCCCGGCCTGCAACTGGTGCGCGCGGGCCGCGAGGTGCCGCTGCGCGACTGGGCCCATGAAGTGCTGGACCAGTGCCGCCCCTATGCCCAGGCGCTGGACAGCACGCACGGCACGCAGGATTACAGTGCCGCGCTGGCCCAGGCGCTGGAGCGCCTGGAGCATCCCGAGCGCACGCCGTCGGCCCATGTGCTGGACGAGCTGACGGGCGAGTACGGCAACAGCTTCTCGCGCTTCACGCTGGCCCGTTCCGAGCAGGCCCGCGATTCGCTGCTGGCCCTGCCCTGGAGCCAGGCGCAGCAGCAGCGCTTCGAGCAATGGTCGGCGCAGTCCGTGCAGGACCAGCGCGACATCGAGGCCGCAGACACGCTGTCCTTCGAGGAATGGCGCCTGCGCTACATGTCGCCCGAGAACCTGCGTTGACCGTGCCTCAGCCAGGTCCGCCGCTCAGGGCCTGGCCTGCATCCTCGCACCAGAACAGCACGGCGTCGTAGAAGCCTTCCCAGACGCAGCCGTTGCAGCCGCGGCCGCAGCAACTGGTGGGCTGGGGCGGCGCCGGGCGCAGTGCAATGCCTGCAGCCTGGGCGCGCTGCTGCCAAAGCCCGATCTGCGACAGCGCCTGCTCCAGCGGGCCCTGCCCCATGCTCAGCGCCGCGCCTTGCTGCGGCGCACCACAAACAGCACGATGAAGGCCGTACCCAGCAGCAGGGCGAACCAGCCGACCAGGTACGACTGGGCCATCATCTGCACGATGCCCCCGGGTGCCATGAACTGCGGCGCCAGCAGAATCACCAGGCCGATCACGGCGCAGGTCACTCCCTTGATCAACAGTTCGATGTCGGCCTTGCGCGAGGCGGAGCGGGAAGAGGGGGTATCGGGCAAGGACATAGGCAGTGAGGCGGGGCGTAAAAGCGGGGGACAATTGCGGCTTGCGCAAGAAAGAATGAAGCCTGCGGTTTGCGCTGGGGCGCAGCGCGCTGTTCCATCCTGTCTGCGCAAGCCATGAATTATCCTTGCGCCCCTGCCAGTTCCCCCGTTTCCCAGAAAGTAATCCCATGGCCATACAGTGGTTCCCCGGTCACATGAATCTCACGCGCAAGGTGATCACCGAGCGCGTCAAGGAAATCGATGTGGTCATCGAAGTGCTGGATGCGCGCCTGCCGGGGTCGAGCAGCAACCCGCTGCTGCAGGAGCTGACGGGCCACAAGCCGCGCCTGCAGGTGCTCAACAAGCAGGACCTGGCCGATGCCGCGCGCACGCCGCTGTGGCTGGACTGGTACAACGCCCAGAGCGACACGCGCGCCATTGCGCTGGACGCTTCCGAGCCCGCGCCCACGCGCCGGCTGATCGAGGCCTGCAAGCTGCTGGCCCCGAACCGTGGCGGCATGGCCAAGCCCATGCGCGTGCTGATCTGCGGCATTCCCAACGTGGGCAAGTCCACGCTGATCAACTCCATGAGCGGCAAGCGGCAGGCCAAGACGGGGGACGAGGCCGGCATCACCAAGCTGGAGCAGCGCATCGTGCTGGCCGACGACTTCTACCTCTGGGACACGCCCGGCATGCTGTGGCCGCGCATCATCGTCGAGCAAAGCGGCTACAACCTGGCCGCCAGCGGCGCCGTGGGCCGCAACGCCTATGACGAGGAACTGGTGGCGCTGGAGCTGCTGGGCTATCTGCAGAAGAACTACGCGGACCTGCTGGAGGCGCGCTACAAGCTGGGCCTGGACAACGAACGCATTGCCGCCCTGCATGACGACGAACTGCTGGACGCCATCGGCCGGCGCCGCGGCGCCATGATGAGCGGCGGACGTGTCAATCTGCAAAAAGCTGCCGAGCTGGTGCTCACGGATTTCCGCGGAGCAATCCTGGGCCGCATCACGCTGGAGACGCCCGACGAATACGCGCAGTGGCTGGCCGTGGGCCAGGAACGCGATGCCGAGCGCCAGGCGCGCAAGGACGCCAGCAAGGCGCGCAAGCGCCCCCCGCGCGAGCGCAAAAGCGCGCCCTGAGGCACCGCCGGCCGGCGCCGGCATACCCCGTTTGGTGCAAGAGGGCGTCCGACCGGGGCGGTGGCACAACCACCACAGCCGCAGGCGGCGCCGACCGCTAGCATGTTGAGTGTTCTTTCTCTGTTGGGGCTTTTTCATGCGGCGTCATCGAGTCGAGGCGGAAATCCATTTGTCCCTGCGCCGGGTCGTTCTGGTCGGCAGCCTATGGATCACCAGCCTCACCGTGCTCCTGGCCATGGCGCTTCTGACGCAGGACCCCGTTCCCTGGCCCAGCGTGCGGCTGAACCTGGTTGCCGCCGGCGTGAGCTTCGGCGCCGTGCTGCTGGGCTGGCGCCGGCACTGGAAGCTGGCCTCCAATCTTCTGGTCTGGGGCACCTGGGTGGCAGCCGTGACCGTGGTGGCTGCCACGGGCGGCGTGCAAAGCAGCTCGGTGCTGGCCTTTCCGGCCTTGCTCGTCATGTGCGCCTGGGTGCTGGGCGTGCGCACCACGCTGGCCATGCTGGTGCTGTCCGTGCTGGCCATGGCCGCGTTCTGGGTGGCGGGCCGCGAGGGGGTTGACTGGATAGGCCAGCGCGAGACCTCGCCCGTGTTCTCCATGCTGTACTTCGTGGGCATGCTGGGGCTGACGGGCACGGTCACGCTGATGGCAAGGCGCAGCCTGATCCGCCGTGCCCAGGAACTGCAGGACACGCTGGGCTCGCTGGAGCAGCACCAGGACGATCTGCGCAAGTTCTACCGCGCCGTGGAGCAGAACCCCGAAAGCATCGTCATCACCGACGTGCACCAGAACATCGTCTACGTGAACGAGGCCTTCTTGCAGCGCACCGGCTTTGCGCGCAACGAGGTCCTGGGCCAGCCCACGCACCGCTACTCCACCATGGGCCTGGACGCGCCGGCCTGGGAAGAGGCCTTGCACCAGCTGGGCCGGGGCGCGCTGTGGCGCGGCCAGATGACCAACCGCACGCGCCAGGGCGAGGACCTGCCCGAGGCCGTGCTGGTGGCGCCCATACGCGCCTCGGACGGCAGCATCGTCAACTATGTGGAACTCAAGCAGGACCTGTCAGAGCGCATGCGCGCAGAACGCCAGATCCATGCGCTGGCGCATTTCGACGCGCTCACCGGCCTGCCCAACCGCCTGTCGCTGACCCAGCGCCTGCGCGCGCTGGCGCGTGAATTCCGCGAGGGAGGCAAGGGCGGCGAGCCGCGCCACGGCCTGCTGCTGCTGGACATGGACCGCTTCACGGCCTTCAACGATGTGCGCGGCACGGTGCGCGGCGATGCGCTGCTGGGCGCGCTGGCGCTGCGCCTGGCCGATGCCCTGCCCGACGGCGTGCTGCTGGCCCGCATGGGCGCCGATGAATTCGCCGTGCTGCTGGAGAAGGCCGGCCAGGAGGCGGCCGAGGTCGATCAGCACATGCGCGCCCTGGCCCAGGTGCTGCAGGACGCGCTGGAGCGGCCGCTGTGGCTGGAGGAAACCGGCGAGGAAGTGCAGGCCAGCTGCAGCATTGGCGCGGCCAGCTTTGCCGCCTCGCGCACCGACAGCGGTGGCCACGATGTGCTGCGCCGCGCGGGCGTGGCCCTGCACCAGGCCAAGCAGGCCGGGCTGGGCCAGGTCGTCATCTTCCAGCCCGACATGGCCGAGGCCGTGGGCAAGCGCTTTCGCATCGAAAAGGACTTGCGCCGCGCCATTCCTGCCGGCGAGCTGCAGCCCTATCTGCAGTCCCAGGTGGACCACATGGGGCGCTGTGTGGGCGCCGAGGTGCTGGTACGCTGGAACCATCCGCGCCTGGGCATGGTCGAGCCCGGTGATTTCATTCCCGTGGCCGAGGAATCGGACCTGATCGTGCAACTGGGCGACTGGATGCTGGAGCAGGCCTGCCGCATGCTGGTGCGGCCCGAGTTCGTGCAGCAGGGCTGGCGGCTGTCGGTCAACGTCAGCTGGCGGCAGTTCCGCCAGCCCGACGTGGTGGACAAGCTCAAGCGCACCCTGGCCGCAACCGGGGCCGACCCGCGCCGTCTCACGCTGGAGGTCACCGAAAGCGTGGTCATGCGCGATGTGGACGAGGCGCGCGAGCGCATGGCCGAGCTGCAGCTGCTGGGCGTGGAGATGGGGCTGGACGACTTCGGCACCGGTTATTCATCGCTGGCCTATCTGCAGCGGCTGCCGTTCCGTGAACTCAAGATCGACAAGTCCTTTGTGCAGGACTGCCATACCTCGCCGGGCAATGCCGCCATGGTCGAGGCGATCCTGCTGCTGGCCAGACGCCTGCGCCTGCGCGTGGTGGCCGAAGGTGTGGAGACCGAAGAGCAGGCCGGCACGCTGCGGGCCTGGAATCAGGACGTGCTGTTCCAGGGCTACCACTACGGCCGGCCCCTGCCGGCGGTCGAGTGGGTGGACCTGCAGCTGGGTGCGCCTGCCGGCGTGTGAAAGCCCGCGTGAGGGCCAGCGCAAGGGCCTGCGTGTGACGGCGTTCAGGTCCTGGGCTGCTCCAGCCAGCGGCGCGCCAGCAGGTCCCAGAAGCGTGCGCCGCGCCCCAGGTTGTCGTCGTTGAAGTCGTAGCCGGGGTTGTGCAGGCCCACGCCGGGCTCGCCCGTGGCGGGGCCGTTGCCTATCCAGC